>JAZPZZ010000199.1:0-24199 GCA_045544935.1 Oscillospiraceae bacterium
GGTACGGCGCGGAGACCTCCGGAAGGCGCTTTTCGCGCCGACTCTCGCAGACGATAATCCCACCGACCGCCAATTTATCATATTGTATTACAGCGGAGAGGGCTTTGTCAAGTAAAGTCGAATCATAGGGCGGATCCAAAAATATCAAATCATACTGCCCGCAGCCGGAGAGAAAGCCGACCGATTCGGTCTGCACCACTTCCCCCGAAAGCTTGCAGGCAGCGAGGTTTTCGCGCACAAGACGGACGGCGGCGGTGCTCTCGTCGACGAAGGTGCAGCTCTTGGCGCCGCGGCTGAGCGCCTCGATGCCGAGCTGGCCCGTGCCGGCAAAGAGATCGAGCACGCGGCGGCCCTCAATGTCGAACTGGATGGTATTGAAAATGGCTTCCTTGACGCTGTCCGTGGTCGGACGAATGTCCATGCCGACGGGCTCCTTCAGCTTTCGTCCGCGGGCGGTTCCGGTGATGACGCGCATGGGGCTTCTCCCTCCTGTTTCGGGTGATAAAATTCAAAGACGGCGAGCGCCGTGTTTTTCGGCACGACCTCCTTGAGCTGCTCGAGGCTCGCCTCCCGGACGGCCTTGACGCTGCGGAAGGCCTTTAGCAGATCGTTGCGCCGCTTGGTGCCGACGCCGGGGATCTGATCGAGCTGCGAGGTGAGCGAGGCGTTTCGCAGCGAGCGCTGATATTCGATGGAATAGCGGTGCGTCTCCTCCTGGATCGTGCCGATGAAGGAGAAGACCGCCTGATTGCCGGAGATGCCGATCTCGCGGCCGCCGGGCGTGATGAGCGCGCGAGTGCGGTGGCGGTCGTCCTTGACCATGCCGAAGACCGGCAGCGACACATTCAGCTCCTCCAGCACCGTCTGCGCGACGGTCGCGTGCTCGGCGCCGCCGTCGATGAGCAGCAGATCCGGCAGGGGCGAGAACTTCTCATCCCCGTCGAGATAGCGCTGAACACGGCGCGAGACGGCCTCGTGCATGGAAGCATAGTCGTTCTGCGTCTGGGTCTCCTTCATGCGGAACTTGCGGTAGTCGCGCTTGAGGGGCTTGCCGTTTACAAAGACGGTCATGCCGGCGACGATGCCGGTATCGCCGAGGTTGGAGATATCGAAGGCCTCAATGCGCGCGGGATAGGCGGGCAGGTCGAGCGACTTCTGCAGCCACTCAAGGGTCTTGGCCGTGCGCTGGACGGCGGTGGTGGAGCGGAGGATCTCCTCCTTGGCGTTGAGCGCCGCGCTCTCGGTGAGGCGGCGGCGGTCGCCGCGCTGCGGCACCTCGAGATAGACGCGCCGTCCGGCCTGCTCGGTGAGCAGCGTCTCAAGCGCCTCCTGCCCCTCGATCTCCCACGGGAGGAGAATCTGCCGCGGCCACGCGCCGCGCTCGGCATAATATTGCTGCACGAGGGCGCCGAGCGCCTCGCGGTCGTCCTCGAGGGGCTCCGGCATCATCTGCACGTCCTTGCCGGAGAGATTGCCGTTCATGAAGTGCAGCACGGTGAAGCAGCACTTCGCCCCGCGCTGGAAGCCGACGGCGTCCGTGTCGGAATAGGCCGTGGCGATCACGCGCTGGTGGTTCTGCAGCTCCCTGACGGCGCGGAGCCGGTCGCGGAGCTCCGCCGCGTATTCAAAGCGCAGCTCCTCGGCGGCGGCCTCCATGCGGCTCTGCAGATCCTGCGTGAGCTCGTCCGTCTTGCCCTCTAAAATGAGCACCGCCTCGTCGATGCTGCGGCGGTATTCCGCCGCGGAGGCGTCCTTGAGACAGTAGCCGGCGCAGGTGCCCATGTGGTAGTTGAGGCAGGGTCTGGCCTTGCCAATGTCGCGCGGGAAGCGCCTCGAGCACGTCGGCAGGCGGAGGGCCTTGGAGATCGTGTCGAGAATCTCGTGCGTGACGCTGCGGCCGCCGTAGGGGCCGAAGTAGCGCGCGCCGTCCTTCGCGGTCTGATTGGCGAGCGAGAAGGTCGGATACGCCTCGCGCAGGTCGAGCCGGACGAAGGGATAGCCCTTGTCGTCCTTGAGGAGAATGTTATAGTGCGGCTTGTGGAGCTTGATGAGGGAATTCTCGAGCACGAGGGCCTCAAACTCGGAGCTGACCACAATGACGTTGAAGTCCGCCACATGGTCGACCATGGCGGCGACCTTCGGCAGGTGCTCGCCGCGGAAATAGCTCGTGACGCGGTTTTTGAGCGCCTTGGCCTTGCCGACGTAGATGACGGCGCCGGTTTTATCGAGCATGAGATAGACGCCGGGCTTTAAGGGCAGCATGTTCGCCTTTTCGCGCAGCTGCTCGAGATGAAGCTGTTCCACGGAAACACCTCCCTTCATCAGATACGAAACAGGGACGTGCAATGCACGTCCCTGATTTCGTTCGGTTGTTTTTATTACTCAGAGAAGTCAGAGTTGATGAGGGCCACGAGCGTGTCGATGGCTTCTTCCTCGTCCGCGCCGTCGGCCACGAGGGTCACAGCGGTGCCCTTGACGATGCCGAGGGAGAGGACGCCCAGGAGGCTCTTCGCGTTCACGCGGCGCTCGTCCTTCTCGATCCAGATGCTGCTTTTGAACTCGTTGGCCTTCTGGATGAAGAAGGTCGCAGGCCGTGCGTGCAGACCCACCTGATTGTTGATGACAGCTTCTTTCGTAATCATGTTTTTCTATCGCTCCTTCTTATCCATGCCAAAATTGGCTTAACACGCCATAATATTATCAAAAACCCGGGTCATCGTCAATCAATTTTCGCTTTTTCGTATGATTGCACAGGGTTTTCGCAAAAGGGGTTTTTCAAATTTATAAGATTGTATGAATTACTCCCAATTACTTCAAAGTAACCACTGTCACGCCGCTCTCGCCCTCGCCGTATTTGCCGAGACGGAAGCGCTTGACGGCCTTGTTTTTCTTGAGCATTTCCTGAATGGCGGTGCGCAGGGCGCCGGTGCCCTTGCCGTGGATGATGCGCACCTCCTCGAGCTTGGCCATGACGGCAGCGTCGATGAAGCGCTCGGCGGCGTCCACCGCCTCGAAGCGCTCGAAGCCGCGCAGATCGATCTCGCTCGGGGCGCTCGCGGCGCGCAGCGTGGCCGCCTGGCCGGAGGACGTGACGACCTTGACCTTCTGCTGGTCCGGGAGGAGATACACCTCGGACTCCTTGGCCGTGACGTTCATGATGCCGGCGCGGAGCGTGAGCGTGCGGTTCGGCGCGATGGCCGTGACCGTGGCCTTGACGCCCATGGAGAGAATCTCGACCGTGTCCCCCACCTCGACGGGGCGGGCGGAGACCTTCGGCTCCTCGGGGAGTTTGGACGCCTCGCGCGCCTCCTCCTCGGCGAGGTTCAGCTTGCGCCGCAGGGCGGCGCGGGCCTCGTTGGCCTCGTGGTGGGAGTCGCTCTCCTTTTCCATCTTGCGGATGTGGTCGAGATCGCGGAAGACGTCCTCGGCCGTGCGGCGGGCGTCGGAGAGGATGCGCTCGGCGTCGCGCCGCGCTTTCTCATCCGCCTTCTCGAGCCGGACGGAGAGCTCTGCGCGGAGCATGGCGGCCTTCTTGCGCTCGGCCTCGGCGGCGCGGAGCTTATCGGCGGCGTCGGTTCGGTCGCGCTCGAGCATCTGGCGCACCTGCTCGAGCTTCTCGATCGTGGCCTCGAACGTGGCGCTCTCGGCGCCGACGCGGCTTCTCGCGTCCTCGATGACGCTCTGCGACAGGCCCAGCCGCTGCGCGATGGCGAAGGCGTTGGACTTGCCGGGGATGCCGATGAGGAGATGATACGTCGGGCGGAGCGTCTCCACGTCGAACTCGCAGGAGGCGTTCATGACGCCGGACTGCGTGGTGGCGTAGATCTTGAGCTCGGTATAGTGCGTGGTGGCGGCGATGGTGGCGCCGCAGCGTCTCGCGTGCTCAATGACGGAGATCGCGAGCGCGGCGCCCTCGGTCGGGTCCGTGCCGGCGCCGAGTTCATCGAAGAGGATGAGCGAGCGGTCGTCGCACTCGTCGAGAATGCGGACGATGTTCGTCATGTGGGCCGAGAACGTGGAGAGGCTCTGCTCGATGCTCTGTTCATCGCCGATGTCGGCCATGATCTCCTCGAACACGGGGAGGCTCGAGCCGTCGGCGGCGGGAATGTGCAGGCCGCACTGCGCCATCACGGCGAGCAGGCCGATGGTCTTGAGCGTGACGGTTTTGCCGCCGGTGTTCGGGCCGGTGATGACGAGGGTGTCATAGTCGTCGCCGAGAGCGACGTCGATCGGGACGACGACGTCCTTCGAGATCAGCGGATGGCGGGCGCGGCGGAGCGTGACGCCGCGGTCGGCGAGCACGGGGGCGGAGCAGTCGAGCCGGTAGGCGAGCTTCGCCTTGGCGAAGACGAGGTCGAGCCGGACGAGCATGTCGAAATCGAGGGAGATGTCCTCGCGGTGCGCGGCGCAGTCGGCGGAGAGCTCCATGAGGATGCGCTCGATCTCGGTTTTCTCCTTTGCGCGCAGTTCGCGCAGCTCGTTGTTGGCCTTGACGGCGGCCATCGGCTCGATGAAGAGCGTGGCGCCGGAGCCGGACACGTCGTGCACGAGGCCGGGGACGCTGCCCTTGTGCTCGGCCTTGACAGGGACGACGTAGCGCTCGGAGCGCATGGTGATGATCGGCTCCTGCAGGGCCTTGGCGTAGCTCGGCGAGGAGATGATCTTCTGCAGCGCGTCGTGCACTCTGGCGCTCGCGGCGCGAATCAGGCGGCGGATGGAGGCGAGCTCCGGCGACGCGGCGTCCGCGATCTCGTCCTCGCCCACGATGGAGCCGGTGATCTTGTCCTCGAGGAACTTGTTGGCCTGCAGGGCGGAGAACATGTAGTCAATGCAGGTGCGCTCCTGCTTTTCGCTCGTGCCGTAGGCGCGCACGGCGCGGGCAGCCGAGAGAACGCCCGCGATATCGAGAAGCTCCCGCGTGTTTAAGACGCCGCCCATGTCCGCGCGCTGCAGAGAGGCGCGCACGTCCTTCACGCCGGAAAACGACGGGCTGCCGGAGACGACCATCATCCTGGCGGCGGCGCTCGTCTCGTCCAGACGGCGGGAGACCTCGGCGCGGTCGCCGGAGGGCAGGAGCGCTCTCGCCCGCTCGCGCGCGGCGCCCGAGACGGCCTCGGCCGCGAGCAGCTCCAGCACGGCGGGAAGCTCGAGCGTGCGGAGGGATTTCATCGTTTGTTCTTTCATACGTCTTTCACTTTCTTCCAATAGTCAAGTGAGGAAAATCCTCTGTCCAGTTGGGTTAAGAGATAGCGCTCGGTGAGATTTGCCAGCTGATTCATCGGCTGGCCCTCGAGCGTGAAGGAGAAGATGCGCTTGGGGTCGCTGTAGACGATATGGCGCATAGCGGCGAGAGCGTCCGGATGCAGCGGCGTGACGCCGCCGGGGGCGTCCGCGCGGTGGCGGCCGCAGTAGACCGTGCCCTCCGGAAGGAAGAGCCACGGGCTCTCCGGCTCCGTTTCGCCGCAGACGGGGCAGGCGGTGAGATCCGGCTCATAGCCCGTGATGGCCATGAGGCGCAGCTCGAACACGGCCTTGACCAGCGCCGGCGCGGCCAGTCCGCGGCTTAAGGCATAGAGGCTGTTGAGCGCGAGCTGCAGCACGGCGGGGTCGGCCATGCCCTCCTCGGACGTGGCCTCGAGCACCTCGGCGAAGTAGCAGCCGAGGGCGAAGGACGAGAAGTCCGCGCGCAGGCCCTCGAAGGGCTCGAGCAGCGTGGCCTCGCTCACGGTGGCGCGGCCGCGGTTGGAGAAGACCGTCAGCTCCGAGAACGTGAGCTGCTGCGTGGCGGCAGCCATTTTGCTGCCCTTGCGGAGCGCGCCGCGCGCCTTGAAGGTGCGCTTGCCGTCCGTGTCCGTGAGGACGGTGAGAATCCGGTCGGACTCCTTATAGCGCACCTCGCGGAGAACCAGGGCTTTGGTGGTTTCAAACATATAAGTACCTATTAAATCAAGCGGAGGGGAGAATCTCCCGCTCCTCGGTCTCGAGCCGCTCGGCGGCGGCATAACACAGATACGCCATGGGCTCGCCGGTCTCCCGGAACAGCTCAAACCAATCCGCGCTGTCCATTCGCATCACCTCGCGGTAATAGCATTTGCGGATGGCGCGGCGGATATGAATGGAAAAAAATTGATTTATTGCTCGGTGAAGCCGAAGTTTCTGAGCTGGGCGTTGGAGTCGCGCCAGTTTTCCTTGACCTTGACCCACGTCTGCAGGAAGACCTTCGTGCCCATGAAGGCCTCAATGTCGGTGCGGGCCATCTCGCCGATCTTCTTGAGCATGGCGCCCTTTTTGCCGATGATGATGCCCTTATGGCTGTCCTTCTCGCAGTAGATGGTGACGTCCATGTCGATGATGCCATTGTCGCGCTCGGAGAACTTCGTGACCTCGACGGCGGTGCCGTGGGGAATCTCCTTATCGAGGCAGAGCAGGAGCTTTTCGCGCACGAGCTCGGCGCAGATCTGCTTTTCGGGCATGTCGGAGATCATATCGTCCGGGAACAGCTGCGGGCCGGGCTCGGCGAACTTCCCGAGCTCGTCCATGAGCATGTCGAGCCCGTCGCCGGTGCGGGCGGAGATGGGGATGATGGCGGTGAACTCATGCGCGGCGCTGTAGGCCGCGATGACGGCGAGGAGGTCCTGCTTCTCGACCGTGTCGATCTTATTGATGCAGAGCACCGCCGGCGCGCCGGACTGGCGGATGCGCTCGATGAGCGCCTCCTCCTGCGGCCCGAGACTCGCGATCGGCTCGACGACGAGGACGACCGCGTCGACATCCGCGACGCTCTCGCGCACGACCTTGACCATATAGTCGCCGAGACGGGTGCGCGGCTTGTGGAAGCCCGGCGTGTCCATGAGGACGAACTGCGTGTCGCCGCGGTTGACGACGGCAGAGATGCGGTTGCGCGTGGTCTGCGGCTTATTGGAAACGATGGCGATCTTCTCGCCGACGAGGGCGTTTGTGAGCGTGGATTTGCCGACGTTCGGACGCCCGCAGATGGTGATCATGGCGGTTTTCGTAATCATATCTTTTTCTCCAGTTTCTGCATGATTTCTTTTTCTCTGGCGCGCATTTGGCGTTTCTGTTCGCCCTCGTCCACATGGTCGTAGCCGAGCAGATGGAGCGCGGAATGGACGGCGAGGTACTGCACCTCGTGGGCGAAGCTGTGGCCGAACTCCTCTGCCTGCGCGGCGCAGCGCTCCATGGAAATGACCATATCGCCGAGGAGAATGCACTCGCGCTCATAGTCGTATTCGCACGCGTCCTGGTCAAAATCCCCGGGCCGCAGCTCGTTCATCGGAAAGCTCAGCACGTCCGTCGCGCGGTCGACGCCGCGGTGCTCGCGGTTAATCTCATGGATCGTCTCATCGTCCGTGAGGAGGATCTCGATCGCGCAGGGCGCTTCCACGCCCTCGGCGGTGAGCGCCGCCTCGACGGCGGCTTTGACCAGCGCCTTCGTGCGCGGGAAACCGAGGCCGGTGCGGCTGCGGGTGAATTCGAGAAAATGGCTCATGCTTTCTTCCTCCCTGTCGGCTTTTTCGCGGCGGGCTTTTTCGGCGCGGGCTTCTTATCCGCGGGCTCGTCCGCGCGCGCGGCGCGGTCATACGCCTCGATGATCTTCTGCACGAGGGCATGGCGCACGACGTCCTGCGGCGTGAGGCGGCAGATGGCGATATCGTCGATATCGTCGAGGATCCGCATGGCCTCCTTGAGGCCGGAGGTCTTGTCCGGCGGGAGGTCGATCTGCGTGACGTCGCCGGTGATGACGACGTGGGAGCCGAAGCCGATGCGCGTGAGGAACATCTTCATCTGCTCGCGGGAGGTGTTCTGCGCTTCGTCCAGGATGATGAAGCTGTCGTCCAGCGTGCGGCCGCGCATGTAGGCCAGCGGGGCGACCTCGATGTTGCCGCGCTCGAGATATTTCTGATACGTCTCGGCGCCGAGCATCTCGAAGAGCGCATCGTAGAGCGGGCGGAGATAGGGGTCAACCTTGCTCTGCAGATCGCCGGGCAGGAAGCCCAGCCGCTCCCCCGCCTCGACGGCGGGACGCGTGAGGATGATGCGGTTGACCTTCTCGGCGCGGAAGGCGGCGACCGCCTCGGCCACGGCGAGATAGGTCTTGCCCGTGCCGGCGGGGCCGATGCCGAGGGTGATCGTGTTGCGCTCGATGGCGTCGAGATAATGGCGCTGGCCGATCGTCTTGGCCTTGATGGGCTTGCCCTTGGCCGTGATGCACACGACGTCGCCAGCGAGCTCGCCGATCTTCTGCTCGCGCCCTTCGCGGACAAGCTGGAAGATATAGCGCACGTTCTGCTCGGTGATCTCCTCGCCCTTGGCGGCGAGCTGCAGAAGACCGCCCAGCGCCTTCTGCGCTTCCATGACGGCCTCCGGCTCGCCGGTGATGTGAATCTTCGCGTCCCGGTCCGTGACGTGGACGCCGTACTCCGACTCGATGAGGCGGAGATTCTGGTCAAACGAGCCGAAGACGCTGATGACGTCCTCAATGCGGTCAACCTGTATCGTCTGTTCGATCATGCGTGGGTTTCCTCTCTGTTGTAATTTCCTGCTCGCATTCGGCCCGCAGCGTGAGGAGGAAGGCGTCCTCCGTCTCGCCGGGGGTAAAGTGCAGATCCATGATCTCGCCGTCGGGGCCGATGCGGTCCAGAAGCGTCCGGCGAAGGGTCTGCTCCAGCGCGGCGCGGGCTTCCTGCGCAGTGCGTGCGCGGGGCGTTTCGGCCACGGGCTGCCGCGTTTCGCACACGACGGAAACGGGCAGGCGGAATACGCCCGGAACGGCGCATACCATTTCATGATAGATTATATCACATTCCGCACCGGGAATTCCACTGGTTTGTCCAAAATTGAGACGGTTTTTCCCGAAAACGAGGGCATAGCGCCGTTTGGCTCTGCCGTCCGGCGCGCGGACGACGGCGGTTTTCGGCAGGACGGCGGTGAGCTCCCAGTATGTACGCGCACGCACGGAGCCGAGCGCATGCGCCGAACGCACGCCGCCGAGGCGGTCCTCCACCACGCCGGAGAGGAGCGTCTCGCCGGACTCGACCGCGTCGCCGCGCTGCACCATCGGACGGCCCTGCAGGACGGTCATGCGCACGATGACGCCGCCGTGCGTCGCGATCAGATCGACGCGCTCATCGTTGTCGATGATCTCGGGCGACGCCTCGGCCTCATAGACGATGACGTCGGCGCGGCTGCCGCGGATCTGAAACGAGACCCACTCGAGCTGCGGCAGGCGGCAGATGAGCTCGCTCTGCAGCGCCTGACTCTGCAGCCAGAGCCAGCATTTGCCGCAGGAAAAGCCGCACTCATCGAGCGCGCGGAGAATTTCGCCCGTCGGGACGGTCTCGTTGCCGGTGACATGGATCTCCCAGATGAACGCCGAGGAGAAGAGCACGAGCGCGGAGACGAGCGCGAGCAGCGCGAGCACGAAGCGTCTCCGTTTTGCAAGACGGAGGACGCGCGGCAGGCCCCGCGGCGCGCCGTGCTCTGCTTCCCCGCCGTAGGTTTCGACGATGGCGCGAAAGCGCTCGAGCTGCGGCGCGGGGATGACGGCCGTGAGCGTGCAGGCTTCGGGGCACGCGGCCTCCCAGACCGGCACGCCCTCCCGCGCGCAGAGATTCAAAACCCGCTCGGGCGAAGGGCAGCGCACACGGACGCGCACGGTGCCGGAGAGGAAACGAAACCAGTTTTTCAATCAGCAAACTCCAATCCTTTCATCTCCCCCGCGATCAGCACCGCCTCTTTGTCCATGGCGACGAGGCGGAGATTCTGCCCGGTGAGACGGACGCGGCCGCGCTGCAGGGCGAGCTCGATGCACTCGGCGCTATAACGCGTGAGGCCGCGGTGCTGCTCGATGAGCAGCTGCCGGTTGCCCGTGAGCGTGAGCCGCGGCAGGCCATGCAGGCCGAAGGTCGGAATCTCCAGCCGCTCAGCAGCCCGATCAATGACATCCGTGACGCCGCGCACAAAACCACCTCCGAAACGAGCATATGAGCGAAAAAGAAAAGATAGAATGAGGGTGGAGTTTGGACATTAAAGTGTGGAGTTTGGAGTGTGGAGTGTGGAGTTCAAAGTTCGATTGAAGCAATATGTTCCGCTTTTCTTTGCCTGCGGTGCTACGGCGCTGCTGGTGTTCTGTCCGGAAGAAGCGGCGGCCTGCGCGCACGACGGGCTGAAGCTGTGCGCCGAGATGCTGATTCCTTCGCTGCTGCCTTTTTTCGTGGTCTCCGGCCTGCTGCGCGCGTGGGGGCTGCCGGGCGTACTGGGGCGGCTGCTGGAGCCGGTTACGGCGCGGCTCTGGGGCGTGGACGCGGCGTGCGTCTCGGCCTTTCTGTTCGGGATTCTCGGCGGCTATCCGCTGGGCGCCGCGACCATCGGACAGTTGAGAGCAGACGGCGCGATCTCGCGCGAGGAGGGTGAGCGGGCGCTCGCCTTCTGCAGCAACACGGGGCCGGCGTTTTTAATGGGCGCGGCGGGCATGGGCGTTTTTCACTCGCGCAGGGCGGGCTTTCTGCTCTACGGCGCGCACGTGCTCGCGGCGGTGCTGGTCGGGATGCTGCTCTCCGGAAAGCGGCGGTATGACGCGCCGCGCGAGCGGAGCTACATCGCCGCGGCGAGCGTGTCCAAAGCGCTGCCGGAGGCCGTGGAACAGGCGGCGCGGGCGCTGCTCTCGGTCTCGGCGTTCGTGGTGCTCTTCTCCGTCGCGGCGGGGCTGCTGGAGCACATCGGCTATCTCCCGGCGCTCGCGGGAAGGCTCGCCGCCGGCACGGGCATGGAGCTCACGGCGGCGCGGGCGCTATTCACGGGGCTCATGGAGATCGGAAGCGGGCTCGGCGCCATGCGTGGCCTCGCCCCGACGGGCGGAAATCTCGCGCTGGGCGCGTTTCTTTTGAGCTTCGGCGGGCTCGCGGTCTGGTGCCAGACGCTGGGCGTGATATCGGACAGCGATCTCACAGGACGGTACTATCTGCCGGGGAAGCTGCTGCAGGGCGTGCTCGCGGCGGTGCTGGTCGCCATGGCGGGACATTAAATGGTATTTCATGTTGTATTCAGGGGCAAGATGTGGTAGAATAACGGATGATTGTAAAGACAAAGGATGGTTTACATATGGAAGAAACTGTGAAGAAAAAAGTCATGCTCTCGGGCATTCAGCCCTCCGGCGATCTGACGCTGGGCTCCTATCTCGGCGCGATCAAAAACTGGAAGGAGAGAGCGGAGGAATTCGACTGCTACTACTTCATGGCCGATCTGCACTCGATCACGGTGCGGCAGGTCCCGGCGGATCTGCGGCGGCGGACGATGGAGCAGCTGGCGCAATACATTGCCTGCGGACTCGATCCGGAGAAGAACACGCTGTTTGTGCAGAGCCATGTGCCGGCGCACACGCAGCTCGGCTGGGTGCTCGACTGCTACACGATGTTCGGCGAGCTCAGCCGCATGACGCAGTTTAAGGACAAGAGCCAGAAAAACGCCGAGAACATCAACGCGGGCCTGTTCACCTACCCGGCGCTGATGGCGGCGGACATTCTGCTCTATCAGCCGGACTATGTGCCCGTCGGCGGCGATCAGAAGCAGCACGTGGGGCTCTGCCGCGACGTGGCCGGGCGCTTCAACGGCGTTTACGGCGACGTGTTCAAGATTCCGGAGCCCTATATCCCAAAGGTCGGCGCGCGCATCATGAGTCTCACGACGCCGACGAACAAAATGTCCAAATCCGACCACGACCAGAACGGCTGCGTCTATCTGATGGAGAAGCCCGAGGATATCGCGCGCAAGTTCAAAAAGGCCGTGACCGACTCCGACACCGAGCGCTGCGTGCGCTACGCGCCGGAGGAAAAGCCGGGCGTGGCAAACCTCATGAGCATCTACTCCGCCTGCACGGGCAAGACCTTTGAGGAAATCGAGCGCGAGTTTGACGGGCTCGGCTACGGGGCCTTCAAGCCCGCCGTGGGCGAGGCCGTGATCGAGACGCTGCGGCCCATCCGCGAGGAGGCGCAGCGGCTGATGAAGGACAAGGCCTATCTCGAGAGCGTCTACCGCGACGGCGCGGAGAAGGCCGAGCGCATCGCCAACAAGACCCTGCGCAAGGTCTACAAAAAAGTCGGCTTCGTCGCGAGATTCTAAAGATCATCAGGAGATACTACCATGCTTATCAACGCAGCGCCGTGGGTCAAGGTGATCTCGGCGATCCTCATTGCGTTTCTGATCAGCATCGCCGTGACGCCGGCCGTGAAATCCTTTGCGGCCAAGGTCGGTGCAATCGACGTGCCGGATCACAAACGGCACATTCATGACCATCCCATCCCCCGGATGGGGGGACTTGCCATCTTCTTCGGATTTCTGCTGAGCGTGCTGCTCTTTGCGGACATTACGACGGAGGTGCGCGGCATTCTGCTCGGCGCGATCATCATCGTGGCCACCGGCGCGATGGACGACGTCATTTCCCTCAAGCCGGGGACGAAGTTCCTCGCGCAGATCATCGCCGCGATCATCGCCGTGCTGCACGGCGTGGTGATCCGCGTGGTGATGAACCCGAACGTATTCAGCCAGACGGAGAGCGTGCTGCTCGGCTGGCTCGCGATCCCAATCACGATTCTGTGGATCGTAGGCATCACGAACAGCGTGAACCTGATCGACGGGCTGGACGGTCTCGCCGTCGGCGTGAGCACGATCAGCTGCATCACGATCCTTGTCGTGGCGCTGCGCGTGGCGGAGCCGAACGTGGCGATCATCGTGGCGGCGCTGGCCGGCGCCTGCATCGGCTTCATGCCCTACAATCTCAACCCCGCGAAGATCTTCATGGGCGACACGGGGTCGCTCCTGCTGGGCTATGTACTCAGCACGGTTTCGGTGCTGGGTCTGTTCAAGTTTTACACCGTCGTCACCTTTGTGGTGCCGGTGCTGGCGCTGGCCGTGCCGCTCTCGGACACGGTGTTCGCCTTCGTCCGCCGAATCATGCACGGGCAGAGCCCCTTCAAGGCCGACCGCGGCCACTTCCACCACAAGCTGATGGACCTCGGTCTGAACCAGAAGCAGGCCGTCGCGATTCTCTACGCCGTGAGCGCGGCGCTGGGTCTCGCCGCCGTGACGCTGACGACCAGCGGCATGGCGCGCATTCTGCTGCTGATCCTCGCGCTCGTGATCGCCGGAGCGGTCTGGGCCTACGTGGAGAGCACGGTGAAGCACCACCACGAACAGGAAGCGCAGGAGGAGACAAAAGCGGATGGAAAATAAGATCAGAGTCATGTCCGTCTTCGGCACGAGGCCGGAGGCGATCAAAATGGCGCCGCTGGTGCTCGAGCTGCAGCGGCACGAGGAGATCGAGAGCCTCGTGTGCATCACGGCGCAGCACCGCGAGATGCTCGACAGCGTGATGGCGCAGTTTGGCCTGCGGGCGGACTATGACCTCGATATCATGTCGAAGGGGCAGGATCTGACGGACATCACGATGCGCGTGCTTGACAAGATGCGCGGCGTGCTGCGCGAGGCCAGGCCCGACGTGGTGCTTGTCCACGGCGACACGACGACGACCTTCGCCGGCGCGCTCGCCGCGTTCTATGAAAAAATCCCCGTCGGCCATGTGGAGGCGGGACTGCGCACCTTCGACCGCTGGAGTCCCTTCCCGGAGGAAATGAACCGCTCGCTCGTGGGCCGCATCGCGACGCTGCACTTTGCGCCGACGGCCTCGAACGAGGGCAATCTGAAGCGCGAGAGCGTGAGCGGCGATCTCTACGTGACTGGCAACACCGTCATTGACGCGATGGCCTACACCGTGCGCGGAGAGCAGTTTACCTCCCCGGAGCTGAACGCGATCGATTTTGGCGGAAAACGCCTGATTCCGCTGACCTGCCACCGGCGCGAGAACTACGGCGAGCCGATGGCGCAGATCTTCACCGCCGTGGCGGCGCTGGCAAAGCAGAACCCGGACGTGCTGATCGTCTACCCGGTGCACCTGAGCCCCGTGGTGCGCGAGGCGGCGCAAACATACCTCGCCGGGATTGAGAACATTCATCTGATCGAGCCGCTCGACGCGATGGACATGCACCGGCTCATGGCAAAGAGCTATTTCGTCATGACGGACTCCGGCGGCATCCAGGAGGAGGCTCCGGCGCTCGGTAAGCCCGTTCTGGTGCTGCGGCGCGAGACGGAGCGGCCCGAGGCCGTGGAGGCCGGCACGGTGAAGCTCGCCGGCACGAAGACCGACGTGATTCTCTCGCTGGCGCAGGAGCTGCTCGACAGCAAAGACGCCTACGACGCGATGGCGAAGGCCGTGAACCCCTACGGCGACGGACACGCCTGCCCGCGCATTGCGCAGGCAATTTTGCACCACTTCGGCAGAGGTGAGGCGCCCGCGCCGTTTGTGCCCGGTTCAGAGAAATAAGAACGCGCCGAGCGCGATCAGAAGCTCCTTGTCGCCGCTCTCCCGCCAGAGGAGAAAGAGGATGAGCATCAGCAGCAGGTCCTCCTGCTCCAGGTGCTGCGGCGAGAGGCGGTTGAAGATCGCAGAAAAATCCAAATTGTTCCCGCCGCGCCTGTTCATCTGGCGCGGCGGTTTTTCTGCCGTTGGCGGCATGCGCTCCGGCTCGGGAAAATGTTCGCGCCTTCCGGTGGCGGCGTTATAGCGGTTCATCGGCGTCCTCCCCTCCCAGCTGTGTGAACGCGGCGGAGGCGACGGAGGCGAGCTTTGCCGCGCGCATGGCGCGGGCAAGGCGCGCCTGCCGCTCCGGCGCAAGAAACGGCTTCATGGCCTGCAGGAGCTTCTGCGTATCGGAGCTGCCGCCGCGGAGCCTGCCCATGAGGGACGAGAGGTCCGGCAGCTTCGGCGCTTCCGGCGGCGACTCCTCCCCGCCGCCGAGCAGCTGCGAGGCCATGTCCGTTATGCGGCGGAGCTCCTCCGGGTCCTCGAGCAGGCGGCTTAAGCTCTCCTGCAGCTCATCCATGATCCATCGCTTCCCGGATTTTGCGCGCGAGCGCCTGCCCCTCGCGGGTACGCAGCAGCTGAGAGAGCGTGGCCTTCACCGCATCCGGATCGTTCAGATCCGCGCCGCTGACTTTGCCCTGCAGCGCGGCGGCCTCGGGCGACGAAGCAAGGCGCTGCACCGCATCGAGCTTTCCCTGACGCTGCAGCTCCCGCTGCAGATGCTCCAAGTCCTGCATGGTCGGTTCCTCCTTGACATTGGATTGGTTTTACCCTATGTTATATCTATATTCCATGTCTTTTGCAGAGGTGAATACTTAGTTATGAAAATCGCCGTTTTTTCCGATACGCACGGGCGGACGCGGGGGATGCTCCGCGCCATCAAAAACGAGGCGCCGGATCTGGTATTCCATCTGGGCGACAATGAGAAGGACGCGCTGAGCGTGAACCGGCAGGACCCGGTGCAGGCGCTGCTCGTCGTCTGCGGCAACTGCGACCACACGCCGACGCAGCCGGAGGTGCGCGAGGTGACGCTCGAGGGCGTGAAGGTCTACGCCACGCACGGACACCGGCAGCGCGTGAAATACGATCTCGATCCGATTTTGAACACAGGGCACTTCGCCGGCGCGGACGTGGTACTCTTCGGCCACTCGCACAAGGCCGTCTGCGAACAGGTTGCGGGCATGTGGCTTGTGAATCCCGGCACGTCCGGACTCGGCGAGCGGCCGACCTACGCGCTGCTGGAGTTTGAAAACGGCGAGGTGAAAAGCGCCGAGATCAAGGCGATTCCGAAGGAATGAAATCGAGAGGCGGGGCACAGGTCCCCGCCCTACAATTCTCTTTCGGTGCGGTAAAAAAACGGGAGGGGCAAGCCCCTCCCCTACGTATTCTGTTTTCGTGCAGAAAAAGCGAGTGTTCAAAAAGAGAGCCTGCTCAAAGCAGGCTCTCTTTTTGCGGTTTATTCGTATCTCAGCGCGTCGATGGGGTTGAGCTTCGAGGCCTTGATGCTTGGCAGCAGGCCGAAGATGACGCCGACGAGCGACGAGAAGACGATGGCGACGAGGATGGCCGGAACGCTGATGGCGACCGGAATCTCGACGACGAGGCTGATGACGCGCGCGAGGATGATGCCCACGATGATGCCGAGGATGCCGCCGAGGAGGCTGAGCACCGCGGCCTCGGTGAGAAACTGCGAGAGAATCTGGCGCCGGCGCGCGCCGAGGGCTTTTTTCAGGCCGATCTCGCGCGTGCGCTCCGTGACGGAGACGAGCATGATGTTCATGACGCCGATGCCGCCGACGAGCAGCGAGATGGACGCGATGGCGATGAGCATGATGTTCGTGCTCGAGGCGAGCTGCTGCAGCTGCGCAGCCTGATCCATGAGGTCCATGCTCTTATACTGCAGAGCGGTGGCGTCCTCGGTGGAGAGGCCCAGATCGCTGTTGATGAGCTTTGCGGCGTCGCGCCCCGCCTGCGTCATGGCGTCGGTGCTGCTGGCGCGGAGGACGACGGTCTGCGGCTCATCGAAGCGGTAGACAAGCGGCCACGTGACGTCCGGAATGAAGACCTTGCCGGTGCGGTCGGAGGTGTACATGTACCAGTCGTCCACGGTGTTGATCGTGGGCTCGAACGTGGAGGTCTGCGCGGCGACGCCGATGATTGTGAACGGCACGCCCTGAATCTGGATCGAGCAGCCGAGCGGATTCTGGCCGGAGAAGGCGTTGTTGTACGTGGTCTTATCGAGGATGCAGACGTTATTTCCGACGCCCTCGAGATCACGCGCGGTGAAGCCGCGGCCGCGGATGATCTGATAGCCCGCGGTGGCGAAGTAGTTTTCGTCCACGCCGACGAGGCCGCAGCTGGAGAGGTCCGTTTTGAGGTAGTACATACCATCGGAATAGTCGCGCGTGTGCACGAAGGAGACGCCGTCGACGTTTTCGAGCGTGCGCAGCTGCTCGCGAAGCTCCTCCGTGAAGGGCTGCACGTCCGGCATCTGTCCCCAGGTGAAGTCCACGGGGTAGCCGTCCTGGTTGAGGCAGACGCTGACCGTGTTCGTGCCGGAGCCGACGAGGTTCTGCTTGATCTGCTCGTTCGTGCCCTCGATGGTGGAGACGATGGCGATGATGGCGGCGATGCCGATGATGATGCCGAGCATGGTGAGGAAGCTGCGGAGCTTATGCGACCATATGCCGCGGAAGGAAAGACGAATATTCTCTAACATGTGCTTCCCTCCTCAATAGCCCCAGAGCGCATCGAGCTCGGCGTGCTGCGTGCGGTTGCCGGGTCGGGCGCTGCGGCCGTACGGGAAGGCGATCTGATCGTCCACCGTGACGCCGCGGAGAATTTCAATGCTGCTGCCCCAGATGATCTTGCCGGTAGAGATGGCGCGGCGCTCGAGGCGGCCGTTCTCGTCGGCGGCAAGAACATAGGAGCCCTGCTCATCCTCGCGCACAAAGTACATGGGCAGATAGATATGGTCGGACGCCTCCTGCTCCTGCATGGGCGTGACGGAGCAGTATTCGCCGACGTTGAGCTCCAGATCGCTCTCCTCGGCCACGCACGTGACGGGGTACATGGAGCTGTTCGGGTCCCAGGAATACTCCGGCGAGGGCTCCGAGCCGACGGAATCGACCTTCGCGAGGAAGGACGAGCCGGTCTCGTAGGCCATGACGGAGACCTCGTCGCCGGGGCGGAGCGTCTCGCGGCTGAGCTCATCCACATAGACCGTGACGGTGGCGTTGGCGCTGCCCTTCACGGTAATGAGCGTCTGGCCCGCGGCGATGGTATGGGGGTCCGCCACGAAGGTGACGACGCCGTCGTCGGAGGCCTTGACCTCGCCGGACTGGCCGGTGAGCTGGTCGCGCTTATACTTCAGCTGCGCCTGCTGCAGCTGGCGCTGATAGGTCTGGATGGCCGACTGCCGCTCGCGGATCATCTCCGCGATCTCGGCGGCACTGTAGCCGCTGCCGGGGTCGAACGGGATCGGCTCTTCGTCCTCCTCCTCACCGCCGGGCAGGCGGCTTTCAAACGTGCCGTAATGCGGAGCCTCGAGGTCGATGGAGATTGTGCCGTCGCCGTTGAGGATCAGGCCCGTGCCGAGCGTCCAGTCCTCGGGCGCCCATTCCTCGCCGAAGCGGGCGAGGTCCTCCCCGCTGACGAACCAGAGGCCGAGCAGCTCGCGGCCTTCATAGAGGCGATAGGCCACGCGGTCGCCGGAGACGGCGAGGGCCTTGAGCACGGCGGCGCGGACGACGGTGTCCGCGGTGCAGTTATAATACTTGATGCCCTCGATCTGCTCGGCCGGCGGCGTGGTCGTCTCCACGACGGCGACGGTCGTCGGCGTGGGCTTCGGCGTCGGCGCGGGCGGCGGCGTGACGGCCTCGGACGGCGTCAGGCGGCGGTAGCTGGAGATATCCTGCTGCGCCTGCGCGATCTGGCTCTGGAGCATGGCGATCTCCGCCTGGTCGCTCGAGAGCGTGAGCTGATAGCTGGACGTGTCGTACTTTAAGAGCACGTCGCCCTTCTTCACCTCGTCGCCGACCTTGACGGCGAAGCTTTCCACCATGCCCTCGGCGAGCGGGATGTTATCGACGCTGCCCTCGGTGATCATGCCGGAGAGCTCGGTGCTGTCGCCCCAATAGGTCTCGGAGACCTCGGAGACGTTGAAGACGTTGACGGTCTGGCTGCGCATCTGCCGGGCGATGAGCACCACGGCCGCGACGAGCGCGAGGAGAACCAGCGCCGCGATGACGATGCGGCGGATGGTCTGCTTTTTCTTCGCGGGATTCACTGCGCGTCGCCTCCTTCCTCGGCGATTTTGCCGTCGAGAATGCGGATCATGCGGCGGGCACGCTCGGCAATCTCCGGCGCGTGCGTGATCATGACGACGGTCATGCCGTCGTTGTTGAGCTTTTCGAAGAGCTCCATGACCTGCTTGCCGGAGGCGGTGTCCAGCGCGCCGGTGGGCTCGTCGGCGAGGAGCACATGCGGGCGGTTGATCATGGCGCGGGCGATGGCGACGCGCTGCTTCTGACCGCCGGAGAGCTGCGTGGGCAGAAAGTCCACACGGTCGCCGAGGCCGACGGCCTCGAGCGCCTCTCTGGCGCGCTCGAGGCGCTCCCGGCGCGGCACGCCGGCATAGAGCAGCGGCAGCGCCACGTTCTCGAGCGCGGTCTCGCGCGGGAGCAGGTTGAAGTTCTGGAACACGAAGCCGATCATGCGGTTTCTCAGATCGGCGACGGCGTTTTCATTCATCGTGAGCACATTCTCGCCGCCGAGGAAGAACTCTCCCTCCGTGGGCAGGTCGAGACAGCCGATGATGTTCATGAGCGTGGATTTGCCGGAGCCGGACGGGCCCATGATGGCGAGATACTCGCCCTCCTCCACGCACAGGGAGACGTCCTCCAGCACGGGCACGGGCATTTTGCCGCCCTCGTCATACGTTTTATAGATATGACGGAGATCAATGAGTGTTTCTGCCATGGCGTCACCCCGCAGGCTCGGTCTCAGGCTCGGCCACGGGCGCCGGGTCCAGCTCGGCGTCCTCCGGCAGTTCCTCGGAGAAATCGCCCTCCATGGGCATCTCCTCAAAGAACTCCTCGTCCATAGAGCCGTAGAACTCCTCGTCCATGCCCTCCTCGTCCCAGACGAGCTCGGTCGTGGCCTTCGCGCCGGGGACGCAGTTCTCGTCCGGCCAGGCGATGAGGCTGTCGCTGTCAAGCCCCTCGGTGATCTGGAACATGTCGAGCTCGGGATCGTATTCGCCGATGGTGACGGACTGCTTTTCGAGCTTCATGCGGCTGTTTGCCATCCAGACGAAGGGCTGCTCGCTCTCGGGATCGACAATGAAGCCCGCCGGCAGCCAGAGGCCCTGCTTCGCCGCGCCCTGACCGTAGTCCGGCTCGATGATGACGTGCTGGCCCATGATGATGTCGCTGTCATCTTCGAGGTTTACATAAAAACTGTAGAAGCTGGCGCGGTCGGCGCTGCCGCCGTCCATGACCATGCCGCCCTCTTCGCTCTGCTGGGCGGAGCCGGTATCGATGGAGTCGATCGTGCCGGACCAGGTGACGTCCTTGTCCACGCGGGAGCGGACGATGACCGGGTCTCCCACAGCGATGGACATGACGTTCTGCTCGCTGACGCTGCCCTTGATGCGCAGATCGCCGCCGTTGCGCAGCGTGACCATCGTGTTCTCGGCATCCAGCGGCTCCTCGATCGTGCCGACCTTGTCGATCGTGCCGTCCGCGGGGGCGAGCACGTCGGCATTGGCGAGGCCCTGCTTGAGCCGGTCGAGATCGGCCTGCTTGGTCTTGAGCTGATAGGTGTTGGAGTTGACCTCGGCCTGCAGCTGCTGGATCTGCGCGTCGTAGGCCATGCGCTCAGAGCCGGAGACGCTCTGGCGCTCGCGCTGATACTGCGCGATCTGGCTGTTGGCGGTGTTGATCGTGCTCTGGAGCGACTCGATCTCGAGCTGCGCCTGCTGCACGTCGAGCTGCATGAGCTCAGTGTCGTAGCTGAAGAGCTTATCGCCCTTCTTCACGCTGTCGCCGGCGGAGACGTGGATCTCCTTGACGGTCTTCTGCGCGTCGCGGGCGATCTTCTCGGTCTTCTGGCTCTCGGCCACGCCGGAGAACTGGTGCACCGAGCCGATGCCGCCGGAGAGATCGCGCACGGACTGCACATAGACGGCGCCCGAAGCGCTGCCGCCGCCGCGAAGCACAAGGAAGAGCACCAGCGCCGCGACGATGAGCGCCGCCGCGATGATGATGGGAAGCTTGTGCTGTTTGATAAACTGCATGTTGTATCATCCTTTCCTCACTTGAGGTATCAAGCCACATTATACAGTATTTTGTATCAGAATACCATAGGATATTGCTGAATGTTTGATTAATAAAAAAGAAAGAGACTAACGTCTCCTTCTTTTTGTTTTAGTTATCTGCTCTGGCGTAGACAAATGCGTTCGGGAGCGTTCGGCCGGCGGTGAGCACCGGGTTCGAGCTCTTCATGATATAGTCGCCGTCATACCAGATCATGGCGCTGGTGCCGCCGTCGAGGTTCATGGCCTGCCAGCACTCATGGCGCGCCATGATGCGGGCGCACTCCGGCACGCCGAGACCCAGAGAGATCGTCGGCAGTCGGCCCTCGATGAGGAGCATGATGACTTCGCCGTATTTGCTCTGGCCCATGCAGGCGCGCGGCTGCAGATCGGTGAAGCCGCTCGTGGCGTCCACGACGATTTCGCCGTCGATGATCATGGCGGGAGAGAACTCCATGCAGTCGGTCGTCTCGGGATGGACCTCATCCCACGCGTCGACGATATACATACGGTTGTCCTGCCGCAGCTCGAGGCGCTTGTAGCCGTAATAGAGATGATCGCCGTAGGACATGCCGTTGCACATGGCGTAGCCGACGATGGTGCCGCCGTTGCCGACGCCGCCCTCATCGATGAAGCCGGAGCCGGTCATGGCGATGAGGCCGTTGTGCTCCTGCGCAATCTCGCCCACGACCTCGCCGACGGAGCCGATGGACCTCGCCGCCTGCAGGCTCAGGCGGGCCGGGTCCTTGCAGACGGCCATGACGCCGCGATAGCCGGCGCCGCTCTGGCGGATGATGAGCACCTGCTCTTTGGCGTTGATGGCGAGCACCTGCTCATCCTGCACGGTGCGGATGGTGGTGCCGCTGTCCGAGAGCGCGGTGTGGTTGATGTTGATGTTCTCCCAGCCGTCGGAGAGCGCTGCGGGGTTCTGGTGGACGTAGTCGAGCATGGAGTCGACGTCGACCTCCCAGAAGAGATCGAAGAAGTCGATCTCCGCCTGCGTCATGCCCTTGGTGTCGGTGAGCGTCTCGTTGCGGTGCTTGCGCTCGCCGGTCTCGGGGTCGATCTCCTCTTCCTCTTCGCCCCACTGGCTGTTCACGCCGATCTGCGCCTCGCGGGAGGCGGCGACGTCCGCCATCACCTTATCGATGACACTGTGGGGAATGAAGGCGGTGGCCAGCCACTGATGACGCATCGTGGCCATGGCGGTCTGAATATAGATCGTGCGCCATTTGGCGATGAACGGGATGTTCGAGAACACCGCCGTGAGATACATGGCAAACAGCAGCGCGACAACGACCACGGCACGGCCGAGGCGCTGGCCGAAGCTCTTTCTGTTTTTTCTCTTTTTGCGCCGGACGGTTTTGACCGGAGCAGGACGCTCGAGGCGCGGCCGGGCCGCAGATTCCTCCACAAAGCCCGCCTGCACGCGCGGCGCGCGTTTTGCCTCCGCGGCCTGCGCGGCCTGCGCGGAAGCATTCGCCTGCGCGGTACGCGCGCGGCGGGTCGCGGCGCTCTGCGCCATCGTCTGGCCGCTCGCGGCGGTCGTTTTGAGGCGCGCGGACGTGGTCGGCTGCTTCGGCGCGTGGGTCCGCACGGCGGGGGCCGCCGGATGCTGCACCGTTCTGCGAACGGGCGCGCTCTGCGCGGGGGCAGACTTGGCCGCGGCAGGGGAAGCCGGACGGGCGGTGGTCGCCGCCGCCGGGCGGGTCGCCGTCGCTGCAGGACGGGTCGCCGTCGCTGCAGGACGGGCCGCGGTCGCCGTTGCCGGGCGGGTCGCGGTCGCAGTTGCCGGGCGGGTCGCGGTCGCCGTTGCCGGGCGGGTGGCCGTCGCGGTCGCAGGACGGGTCGCCGTTGCGGTCGCAGGACGGGTCGCCGCTGCGGTCGCAGGATGGGTGGCCGCTGCGGTCGCAGAACGGGTGGCCGTTGCGGTTGCAGGACGGGCTGCCGTTGCGGTTGCAGGACGGGCTGCCGGGGCGGCGGGCTGCTTTTGCGGCTCGGGCGTCTTTACCGGCGCGGTCTGCGCCGGTTCGGAAGCACGCTCAGCAGCGCTTCGGGATTCCCGAAGCGCTGCGGCATTCATTTTATCATTCTGATCGTACAGGGATTTTGAGCTGAAGAGTTTCAAGGCTCAGGCTCCTTTTCTCTTTCTGGTAATACGCGATTATCTACGATATCAGAAATGAGACGCTTTCGCAAGGTGTTCGTTTCTGAATTTTTCGTAAATTATTCAGTTGATGCGGGAACCCGCGGGGATTGCATCGTCGACGAGCGTGAGCCAGACGTGCTCGGGATCGCCCTCGGCGCAGAGCAGCATGCCATTGGACTCCTGGCCGGCCATCTTGCGGGCGGGCAGGTTCAGAATGGCGATGACCTTCTTGCCGACGAGCTTTTCCGGCTCGGGATAGAACGCCTGCATGCCGGAGAGAATCTGGCGGGGCGTGCCGGTGCCGTCGTTGAGCACGAACTTGAGGAGCTTCTCGGAGTTTTTGACCTTCTCGCAGGAGAGAATCTCGCAGACGCGCATGTCGCACTTGACGAAATCATCGAACTTCACGTTCGGGAGCACCGGATCGACCGGCTTTGCGCCGGCGGCGGCAGCCTTGGCGGCCTTCTGCGCGGCGCTGATCTCCTCGAGCGCGGCGAGCTCTTTGTTCAGATCAATGCGCGGGAAGAGCGCATCGCCGAGCGTGACGGCGACGTCCGCCGGCAGCACGCCGAAGGCGCACAGATCGTCCCAGGCCGTCTCGGGCGCGCCGACGCGCCTGGCGATTTCGGCGCAGGTCTCGGGCATGAAGGGCGTGAGCAGGCCGGCGCAGATGCGGATGCTCTCGAGCAGATTATACAGCACGCGCGCAAGGCGGGGCTTTTTGCCCTCCTCCTTGATGAGGAGCCAGGGGGCGTTTTCGTCGATATACTTATTGGCGCGGTTGAGCACCTTGAAGATCTCGCCGATGGCGTTCTGCGGGGCGAACTTGTCCATCTCCTCGGCGACCTTCCCGGCGAGGGCGGAGGCCATGGAGATGAGCTCTGCGTCCTTCTCCTCGTCCGCCTCCTGCTCGGCGGGGAGCTGGCCGCCGAAGTACTTATTGACCATGGCGGTGGTGCGGCTGACGAGGTTGCCGAGGTCGTTGGCGAGGTCGGCGTTGATGCAGTTGATGAGAAGCTCGTTGGAGAAGTTGCCGTCGGAGCCGAAGGGGAACGTGCGCATGAGGAAGAAGCGCAGCGCGTCGACGCCGTAGCGCTCGGCGAGCAGATAGGGATCGGCGACGTTGCCCTTGGACTTGGACATCTTGCCGCCGTCGATCAGCAGCCAGCCGTGGCCGTAGACCTTGCTCGGCATCGGCTCGCCGAGGCTCATGAGCATGGCAGGCCAGATGATGGAGTGGAAGCGGACGATCTCCTTGCCGACGAAATGCACGTCGGCGGGCCAGAACCTGGCCAGATCG
>JAZPZZ010000200.1:0-11101 GCA_045544935.1 Oscillospiraceae bacterium
CAGACCGACATGGCTACGATCCGACTTCGCCGCCCTGATAGCGAGCCTTGAACTCCTCCGTCTTCGCGCGGAGGGCTTCCGTCTCCAGATCCTTGATCTTCTCGCCCTCGCGCTCGATTTTATCGACAATGGGATAGATCCGCTTCAGCTCATGATCGCTGTGCGAACCAAACAGCTTCTGTAAAAGACCCAATTTGATAATCTCCTTTTGCCTAGTTTGACAGATTATTATAGCATGGAAATGTGAAGAAAGAAAGAGTTTTATGAGTGTGGAAGGTAGAGTGCGGAGTGTGAAGTTGAAAGGTGCGCTTCGCGCGATTGGATTTTGCGGGCGATTCGTGAATCGCCCCTACGGAAGACGGGAAATGCGATCTCCTCTTGTAGGGGTCATTCACGAATGACCCGCATTCCAATCCGTCGGCGCAAGCCGACACATTCACTCCACACTCCTCGCGAAAACAGGCCCGCTGCCAAAGCAGCGGGCCTGTGGTTCATCCTTTTCTGCGTCTTCCGCGGCTGCGGTCGCTGTAGAGGCGGTTGCCGGCGATGCGGCTGTCCGACTCCTGCATGAAGCGCTTGAGCTGATCCTCAAACGAGGCGTCCCCGGTGGAGCCGTAGACGACGCCCTGCGGCGTGGCGGTGCCGGCACTGCTGCGCTGGGGAGCGGAGCGCTGGGTCTGCGGACGCGGGGCGCGGCGCTCGGGCGCGGGCTTTTCCGGCTCGGGCTGCGCGCGCTTGATGGAGAGGTTGATCTTCCCCTCCGGCGTGATGGCGAGGACCTTGACCTTAACGGTCTGCCCCACCTGCAGAAAATCATTGACGTCCGCAACATACTCCGGGGCGATCTCCGAAATGTGCACCAAACCGCTGCGGCGCTCCGGCAGATTCACGAACGCGCCGAACTTGGCGATGCTGCTGACCGTCCCGTCCAAAATGGCTCCTACTTCAATTTGTGTCAATGCCTGGTCCCCCTGTGTCTCGCTGTGCCTGATTATTCTCTCAATGATTCACGTCGTAAAACACCTTGTCGCCGGGTTTTACGTAGCCGAATTCCTCACGAATGACCTGCTCCATGATCTCGGGATCGTCGCTGTGCTCGATTTTGTATTCGAGCGCGGCGTTGTCCTCGGTGGTGGTCTGTACCTGCTGCCGCATCGTCTCGGCCTGCTCGGTGAGGCGGCGCAGCTCCGCCTTCGTGTTCACATAGGTGAACATCGCGAAGCCCAGAAGCGCCAGACAGAGCAGGATGATAGCGATGCCTGCCTTCTTGAAATGCACTCTGTGCTTGCCCTTCGTCATGATCCCACTCTCCTTTCCTCGCGCTTCCGCGGCGCTTATTCCGTATTATTGTAAACCAATTCTCTGGATTTGGAAAGAGCTTTTTGCAAAAAAAATGAACTTTTTTTAAATAAATTTCGCACCATTTCGCCAATCGGGCGAGGCAGCGCGCCGTGTGGTCAAACACCGGAAAGAAAACGGGCCGCAGCCACACCCCGTAGGCCGCCGCGCCGAGCGCCGCGGAGCCGAGCGCCGGAAGCTGCAGCCGGCCCAGCGGCGTGACCATGCCGAAGGTGAAGAGCGCCGCGAGAGCGAGCAGCGCAAAGAGCACGTCCAGCCCGCCGCGCCCCGGCGCCGTGCGAAGGCGGCGCCGCAGGGCGCGCAGCGCGTCGAACACGAGCGCGAGCGCGACGCCGAGGAAAAACGCGGCCAGCTGCGTCCACGCCTGCTCGGCGACGGGCATGCTCATCCGAAGAGTCTGGAGAAGAACCCGCCGCCCGCCGCGGGCTCCTCGGCATAGAGCATCTCGGAGACGGTGCCGTCGATGGCGAGCTCTCCGGTGTCGATCGCGAGGCGGCCGACGTGCAGGTCCGCGCCGCGCACGATGAGGTCGCCGCGGGACGTGCGCATCTCGACCTCGGTCTCGTCAAAGCGCAGCACCTCGTCCACGCCGGTGACAGTGAGCTTCGAGCGCTCCGAGAGCGAGAGCGCATGCGGCTTCGAAGGAGCCGGCGCGCGCTTGTCTTCATAGGCCATAAAAATTCCTCCAGATGATGTGATGAAACAGTGTATGCGGGTAAGGCCGAAGGTATGCGCACACTATTTACAATATGCGTCTTTTTGTGGTATGATGAGATTTGTATGCGATTCCATCCGAAACAGGCGGTTTTTCTATGAGTCAGAACAAATACAAGACCCTCCTGTCGAACACCATGCTCATCAGTCTCGGCACCTTCGGCTCGAAGCTGCTGGTGTTCTTCATGGTGCGGTTTTATACCGGATATCTCACCACGGCCGATTACGGCACGGCAGATCTGATCACGCAGAGCGCAAACCTGCTTTTGAGCGTGATCTCCATGGGCATCACGGACGGCGTGTTCCGCTTCGCGATCAACCATGTGAAGCACCGCAAACGCATCTTCTCCATCGGGCTTTACACGATCACGCTCGGCGGGCTGCTGCTCTTCGCCATTTTGCCGCTGCTCGGCTTAGTCCCGCAGCTGCACCCCTATCTCTGGCTGATCGGCCTTTACATCATGGCCTCCTGCTACCACACGCTCTGCGCGCAGTTCATCCGCGCCGAGGGCAAGACGGCGCTCTTCGCCGTGCAGGGCATGATCAACACCCTGCTCGTCATCCTGCTGAACATCCTCTTCCTCGCGGTGCTGCACATGGGCATCACGGGCTATGTGCTCTCGATCGTGCTGGCGGACGTGTTCTGCGCGCTGCTGCTTTTCGTGAGGGAAAAGCTCTGGCGGCAGATCATGCTGCGGCCTGGCTGGGACTACTGGAAGGAGATGCTGCTCTACAGCATCCCCATGATTCCGGCGACGGTGTTCTGGTGGATCACGAGCGTGTCCGACCGCTATATGGTCACGGGCTTCATTTCCGAGAGCGCCAACGGCATCTACGCCGTGAGCTACAAGCTGCCCACGATCCTCACGCTCGTTTCCGGCATCTTCATGGAGGCGTGGCAGTTTTCCGCCGTGTCCGAGTCCGTGGGCGACAAGCGCGAGCACACGCGGTTTTTCTCCCGCGTCTGGTGCGCGTTCCAGGCCGTCATGTTCTTGGCCGCGGCGGGCATCACGGCGCTGGCAAAGCCGGCCGTGCACGTGCTCGCGGCGCCGAGCTACTTTGAGGCGTGGAAGTACGTGCCCGTCCTCTCGGCGGCGATGGTGTTCTCCTCGCTCGTGAGCTTTCTCGGCAGCGTCTATATGGTGGAGAAAAACTCCATGCGCACCTTCCTCACCGCGATGGTCGGGGCGGTGCTGAACATCATTCTGAATCTCCTCCTCATCCCCGGCCCGCTCGGCATTCAGGGCGCCGCAATCGCGACCTGCGCGAGTTATCTCGTGGTGTTCCTCATCCGCGCGGCGGACGTGCGCCGCTTCATCCCCTTCAAGCTCTACACGCTCGGCATCCTCGAGAACTGCGCCATCCTCACGGTGCAGATCCTCTTCATGGTGCTGGAGCTGCCGGGCTGGATCGCGGTGCAGATCCTCGGTCTCGCGGTAATGCTCTGGCTCAACCGCACGCCGCTTTTGAGCACGTTCAAGCGCGTGCTCAGCATGAGAAAAAAGTAAGGAAGAACAAAGGCAATGAATCTCTGGAACAGCTTTTTCGGCAAGCTCGTCATGACGTTTCTGATCTCCATGGTGCCCGTGGTGGAGCTGCGCGGCGCGATTCCGATCGCGGTGGCGCACGGTCTCCCCTTCTGGTGGGCCATCCCCGTGGCGATCATCGGAAACCTCGTGCCGGTGCCGTTCATCATCGTTTTCATCAAGAAGATCTTCGCGTGGCTGCGCACGAAGAGCCGCTGGCTCGAGAGCCTCGTGACGCGGCTCGAAAACCGCGCCATCGGCAAGATCGACACCGTGAAGAAATACGCCTTCTGGGGCCTGTTTCTCTTCGTGGCCATCCCCCTGCCCGGCACGGGCGCGTGGACAGGCTCCCTCATCGCCGCGATGATGGACATGAAGGTCAAGGACGCCTTCCCCTCCATCCTCCTCGGCGTCGTGACGGCGGGAATCATCATCTCGTTTGTCACCTACGGCGCGGGCGCGCTGCTCTTCGGCTGACGCCCCGATGGAAACCCGCTTCGCTGGGCTTTCCATCGGAAAGGCTGCGCTCCGAAAAGTCTTTTTGGCCGCAAGTGCGACTTGCGAGAAAAAAGCCCTTTCTCCGCGAGCGGAATGATTGCCACACGGCGAAGCCCGTGCGGCAATCATCATTACATTCATTCGCCTCTGCGGAGGCGAACTCTGCGAGGCTATTTTATGACCGGAAAAACAACCAAACAAATCCTTGCCCTTCTGCTGTGCTTTTGCATGCTGCTGCCGCTCGTTGGCTGCGGCAAGCAGGTCGGCAATTATAAGATCGTGCGCACGCTCGGCGAGGAGAGCTACTGCATCGGCTACCGCGTGGGCGACCAGATCGCGCTCTATGTGGACGCGGCGCTGCGCGAGCTCACCGCGGACGGCACGGTGCACAATCTCGCCATGCACTGGCTCGGCGTGGACAACACCGCCATGGAGGCGGACGAGAACGCGCTCGACGCGCTCGGCAAGATTCCGCGCCGGACGCTGATCGTCGGCGTGAACGAAAGCTGTTTCCCCCTGAGCTACTACGATGGCGAGACCTTCGCGGGCTTTGACATCGCGCTCGCCGAGGCCGTGTGCAAAACGCTCGGCTGGCGCGTGAAGTTCCAGGCCGTCGCCCGCAGCGACATTTACGTCCAGCTCACGAGCGGCAACGTCGACTGCATCTGGGGCGGCATGCCGATGGACGATATCAACCTTGACGAGAAGGGCAACGAGAAGCCCATGAGCCAGCAGCTCGCGGTCTCGGAGCCGTATCTCGACAATGAGATCGTGCTCGTCATGCGCGCGGATTCCGACGCGAAGCTCTCCGGCTCGACGCTCATGATGGACTCCGGTCAGCAGTACATCGACGCGCTCGACCGCAACAATCTCACGAGCCGCTTTTCCGAGGTGCAGCGCGTCAACGGCGGCGCGCAGCAGTGCTTCGAGGCGCTCAACTCCGGCCAGATCAACGCGATACTGACCGACAGCGTGGCACTGGCGTATTACACGAAATAAAAATACCGCGAACCGGGTGGTTCGCGCTATTTTTATTCTCAAAAGACTCCCATGCTTTTGAACAGCCAGATCCACAGGAAAAAGCTGAACACGCTCACCGCGCTGGTGGCGATGACGATATCGCCCGCGAGTTCGGCGTCGCCGCAGTCCATCTGCTGGACCATGGTGAAGGAATTGACCGCCGTGGGCGAGGCGAACACGCCGATGAGCGCCACAAACTCCACGCCGCGAAAGCCGAGGCCGCGCGCGAGCAGGAGCATGACGGCGGGCGTGATGAAAAGCTTGATGATCGTCACGACGGCGAGGGGCTTTTTGTAGCGCGCAAGCCCGTCGAAGCGGAAGAACGCGCCGAGGAGAAACAGCTGCAGCGGCGTCGCCACCGCGCCGAGGCCCGAGACGGTGGATTCGACCGTTGACGGCAGCTTTAGGCGCAGCAGCAGGCACAAAATGCCGAGCACGGACGAGACGACGAGCGGGTTTTTCGCGATCTCGAGCAGCACCGTGCCGGGGCGCACCTTCCCGCCGCGAAACGACTCCAGCACGGCGACGGCGAGGAAGTTAAACAGCGGCACCACGATCGCAATGAGAATCGCGATCGGGCCGAGGTTCCCCTCCCCCAGCAGCGCCTGCGCGATCGGGATGCCCATGATGACGTAGTTGCTGCGGAAGATGCCCTGCGCGATGACGCCGCGGCGGTCCGGCTGCGGCACGAAGCGCAGCACGCCGACGATCGCGAGCGCCGCCACGGCGAGCACGCCCAGCACGCCAAAGACGATCAGCCGCGGCCGGACGGCCGACGAGAGATCGGAGACGTAGACGTTATAAAACAGCAGGCAGGGCAGAAACACGCGAAAGGCCACGCGGTTAAAGCGCGGCACGTCCTCGCGCGAGAGCACCCCGAGAAGCCTGCAGACATACCCCGCCGCGATCATGAGAAACATCGGCAGAACCGCACGGGCGGATAATAAGAAGTTTTGCATGGGTCACGCACCGCCCTTTCTGATCTTTTCCCGCAGTTCTTCCAATTTCCGATACTGCTCCGGATGCCGCTGCCGCATGCGCTCGCGGTGGCGGCGGATGGCGGCGAGGATCTCGGGATCAAGCTGGCCGAAGTGCTGCTCCAAGGCGGCGCGGCTGCGCTCGATGCGCGCCTCGAGCGCGGCGAGGGTCTCGGGGTCGAGCTGCATCTGCTCAAGCCGCATTTCGATGTGGTCAAAGAGCGCATCCTCGTCGAAGAGGCCGGGCAGGCCGAAGCCCGCGTGCGCCTCGGCGAGCTCGATGGCCGTCTCGGGCTCGGCGGCGATCTCGTGGGCGATGGCGTCCGCCATCTCGGAGAGCTTCTCCTCGGCGTCCGCGCCGTAGAGCCACTCAAACTCCGCAAACTGCCCCTCGTCCGCGGCGGGCACGGGGCAGGCCGTCTCGCCGCAGTCGAGCGGATAGGGCGGCGTGAGGCCGCTGCTCTCGAGGGCGAGGCGGATCGTGCGGCGCACGGCGCCGTTTTCCAGCAGCTCCTCGGCCCCGTAGCGCCGGAGCTGATCGTTCACGGCGCCGACGTGCTCGGTGAGATAGAGCCGCACGCCTCTGGCACGGAGGCTCCGCTCGAGCTGCAGCACGCGCTCGGCGGCGGTGATGTCAATATTCGCGATGCCGCGCCCGTCCACGATGATCTGCTTCGTATCGGGCCGGAGCGCCGCGAGAATGTCCTCCTGAAAGGCGCCGACGTTGGCAAAAAACACATTGCCGCTGAAGCGGTAGATGACCGTGTGCTCGATCGGGTGCGCGGCGCGGTTTCGTTCAAGATTGTAGAAATCCTCATGGCCGGGGATCATGCCGAGATACGCCTTCGGCGGCACGACCGCGCGCACCACAACGGCGAAGAAGCTCAGCAGCACGCCGATGAGCACGCCGTCCATCGTGCCGAAAAGCAGCACGCCGAAGAAGGCCGCGAGGAAGATATAAAACTCCCTGCGGTTTGCGCGCAGGAGGCTGCGCGCCATACGGATCTCCAGAATGCCGATGAGCGCGGCGGCGACGATGCCGGTGAGCACCGGCACGGGAAGGAGGCTCAAAAGCGGCGTGAAAAAGAGCAGCACGAGCAGCATGACAGCCGCCGCCGTGACGCTCATGAGCTGGCTTTTGCAGCCGAACTGGTCGGCCATGCCGGAGCGCGAGACGCTGCCGTTGACCGGGCAGCAGCCGGTCGTGCAGGCGGCAAGCTCCATCACGGCGTAGGCGAGCAGCTCCCGGCGGTTGTCCACGCCGTAGTCATAGCGCTGGGCATAGCTGTTCGTGGCGAGGAGCGTCTGCGCCATGACAACGAGCGCAATCGTGAGACTCAAGACCGCGACGGACTGCACGCGGCCGGAGAGCAGCCCCACGTCCGGAACAGAAAACCGCGGCAGGCCGCGCGGCACGTCGGGCAGCAGCTTCACGCCGAGACGATCGACGTGAAACACCGCCGTGAGCACGACGCCGAGCGCCATGAGCAGAACCGGCATCGGAAACTTCGGCCAGAGCCGCTTGGAGATGAGGATGACGATCACCGTGCCGAAGCCGAGCGCGGCCGAGAGCGGGTGGAAGTTCGGCAGTTCAGAGGCAATGTGCTGCAGGAGCGGCACGAGCTCGCCCGTGCCGGCGGCTCCGCCGAAAAGCTTCGGCACCTGCATGAGGATGATCGTGGCGCCGACGCCGGAGATGAACCCGCCCATGACGGGCGTGGAAATGTATTTCACCACGCGCCCGGCCCGAAACAGCCAGAACACGAGAAACCACAGCCCGACGCAGAGCGTCACGACCGGGACGAGCGCCGTGGCCTCCTCTCCGCCGAGGACGAGACCCATCGACGAGAGCGAGGCGCCGACCATGACGGCGGGCATCGCGTCCACGCCGACGACGAACTGCGGCGACGACGTGACGAGGCCGAAGAGCAGAATCGGCAGGAGCGAGCCGTATAATCCATACACCGCCGGCAGGCCCGCAATCTGGGCATAGCCCATCGAAATCGGGATGGAGACGAGCGCGACGATCACCCCGGACAGCACGTCCGAGGCGGGATGTTTGAGGTTGATATTGGGGGCAAAACGCATGGGGACCTCCGGAAGCATGGAGTTTTCTCTCACTTTACCACGTTCCGGCTCTGCTTGCAAACATTCCCTTTCCCCCTTCCCTTGAAAAAGGGAACCAAAAATGGTAAACTTGCGTCAGAATCTTATTGAGTTTTTTTCTTGAAAGGAGAAGGATAGATGATGAAACGACTGCTTTCGCTCGCGCTGTCTCTGGTGCTGGTGCTGGGCCTGTTCGCGGGTCTCGCCGGGAGCGCGAGCGCGGACGGCGAGATCGGCCAGCTCTTCGACCGCTATCTCACCGGCGACAAGATCGACGAGCTGTTCGATGAGGACAGCGTGGTGGCGCAGGGCTCCTGCGGCAAGACGGTGAACGATGTGCCGCGGGCCAACGTCCTCTATAAAATCTATAAGATCGACCAGGAAAAGATCCGCAATCTGAAGGCGGACACGAGCGTTGTGGAGCAGAACGACCTGTATCAGAAGCTGCGCGAGCGCTATCCCGACTTTAACCTCGACGGACAGAACCTGCTGCCGGACATGGAGTTCAACCTCCTCGAGGATCAGGACTACTACGCCCTGAAGCTCTACGGCAGCGGCGAGATGGACGACTACACGCTCACCAAGCGCGCGCCGTGGAACGGCCACATCACCGTGAACGGTGAGGACGTGGACATGGAGCAGCAGATCATCGCCGTCTATGTGGAGGGCAAGCACGGCAGCTACAGCGGCGTGACGAACGTCGGCAGCCGCGCCTTCTTCGGCATGGACGGGCTGATGCTCGCCTACCTCGGCGAGACCGTGACGAGCATCGGCGAGAAGTCCTTCGAGACCTGCGACCAGCTCTCCGCGATCAACTTCCCCTCGAACCTCGAGACCATCGGCCGCCGCGCGTTCTACGCCTGCGACTATCTGGCCTTCGCGCGCATGAACACCTGCACCCGGCTCAAGGAGATCTCCGAGCGCGCGTTCTGCACCTGCAGCCATCTGACCGAGATCTCCTTCCCCCCGAACGTGACGAGCATCGGCGACTTCGCCTTCGCGTGGGACCACGTGCTCGGAACGAACAAGTTTAACCTCCCGGCGAACCTCAAGACGATCGGCCGCGGCGCCTTCGCCTTCTGCACGCATCTCGGCATCGTGAACGACATTTCCATCCCAGCGAGCACGACGAACATCGGCAACTGGGCCTTTGCCTGCTGCTTTGACCTCGGCCGCGCCGAGGGCGGCATCACGTTCTATCCCGGCAAGGCCGGCGCGGAGCAGGCGCTCACGATCGGCATCGGCGCCTTCGCCGGCTGCGCCAGCCTGGAACAGATCAACTTCCCGAACCGCGTGCGCCAGATCGGCGACTACGCCTTCGCCGCCTGCGACAAGCTCGAGCGCGTTATCTTCGGCGACAGGGACGGCACGGAGAACCTGCACGTCGCCATCATCGGCGACCGCGCCTTCGACTCCCTCGAGGACACGGGCCTGAGCGCCTTCCGCACCGTCGCGAACGCCTTTAAAGAGGTCGACAGCGGCGAGAGCGATTACATCGACGGCTCCCGCTCCGCGGCGGAGGCCATCAGCGGCGAGGTCTATGATCTCTCCGGCGTGACGCCGCTGCAGTATGCTGCCTTCGGCAGCATCCCGCCGACGAAGGCCTCCATAGCCGAGGCGAAGGACAACCTGCACTCCTTCCCGCGCACTGTGACGGTCCTCTATCCCACGCCGGAATACAACGAGACGGCCTACGGCCAGTGGCGCAGCGTGATCGTGCCGGGCAACCCCATGAGCACCTGGCAGGGCTACAACTGCGAGGCCGGATGGGTCGGCCACTACCACGTCTACGGCGAGCCGGAGATCGTACAGCGCACCTGCACGCAGGACGGCATGGAGATCTACACCTGCCACGTCTGGCAGGACGGCAAGGAATGCCTCCACGTGGAGAAGATCGTCACCGAGGAGGCCACCGGCCATGAGGACGAGCTAATCATGGCGGAGGACCCCGACTGCCTGAACGACGGCGTGGCCTACTACCACTGCTCGAACCCGTGGTGCGCGCAGCCGGACCACTCCGAGATCCTCCCGGCGCTCGGCCATGACTATGAGCATCTCGCGGACTACAAGGCCCCGACCTGCCTCACTGACGGCTACGCCAGGGGCACCTGCTCCCGCTGCGGCGAGAAGATCGACACCGTTCTCCCCGCCACGGGCCACAACACGACCTACATGACCGTCGCCAAGGAGCCGACCTGCACCGAGGATGGCTACTATCAGGGCAACTGCCCCGACTGCGGCCGCCGCAACGTGCGTCAGGCCATTCCGGCGCTCGGCCACGACTGGGACAAGGGCACCGTCCTCCGCCCCGCCACGCAGACGACCGACGGCATCATGCGCTATGTCTGCATCCGCTGCGGCGAGATTCGGGACGAGGTCATCCCCAAGACGATGCACGTGCACAACTACGTGGTGACCGTCGTTCCTCCGACCTGCACCACCGAGGGCTACACGAACCACAAATGCGCCTGCGGCGATGAGTACAACGACAACTTCATCGCCGCCGCCCACAAGTGGAACAGCGGCGTCGTCAGCACGGCGCCGACCGCCACGACCCCGGGCCGCATGAAATACACCTGCACCGTCTGCGGCAGCTACCGCTATGAAACCATCCCCGCCACCGGCGGCACGCCGACGAGCTTCGTCGACGTGGAGAAGGGCGAATATTACGAGGCTGCCGTCAACTGGGCGGTGAACCACACCCCGCAGATCACGAAGGGCACGGACGAGACGCACTTCTCCCCCTACGCCAACTGCACGCGCGCGCAGGCCGTCACCTTCCTCTACCGCGCGGCGGGCGAGCCTCCAGTCAGCGGCGTGAACCCCTTCCATGACGTGCACGCGGGCGATTACTTCTACAACGCCGTCCGCTGGGCGGTGAAGAACGGCATCACCACCGGC
>JAZPZZ010000201.1:0-5285 GCA_045544935.1 Oscillospiraceae bacterium
CTTTGATGTCGATGCCCATGGCCTCGCCGGCCTTCTGCAGGGCCTCGGCCGCCATGTAGGTGTGGGCGATGCCGGTGGGGCAGGCCGTCACGGCGAGCACGCGCGGACCGGCCTTCGCGGCGGGTGCCGCGGCAGCCGCGGGAGCGGGCGCTTCCTCTTTGGGCTCCTCGGGGAATTTCTCGGTCTCCTTCGCGTCGATCACGGCGAGGAATTCCTCCGGCGTCTTCGCGGCCTTGAGATCGTCGGTGAAGCCGGGGTCCATCAGCATCTGCATCATGCGCGCGAGCACTTCCAGATGCACGTCGCCGTCCGTCGTCGCGGCGATCATGAACAGCAGCTTGCAGGGCATGCCGTCGGGGGAGCCGTAGTCCACGCCGTCCGGCACGGTCAGCGCCGTGAGCGCCGGGGCCTTGACGGCCTCGCTCTTGGCGTGGGGGATGGCGATCTCCATGCCGATGGCGGTGGTGCCCATCTCCTCGCGCTTGAGGATGCCCTCCTTGTAGGCCTCCACGTCGAGCAGGTTGCCGCACTTTTCGTGCAGCGCAACCAGCTGGTCAATGGCGGCGCGCTTGTCCGCGGGGGCTGCCCCGAGGACGACGCCTTCTTTTTTGAGCAGGTCAGTAATGCGCATAAGCGTTCTCCTCTCAGAATAGTGTTAAGAGTTCTTCAATCAGTTCCCGTTCGGCCAGACCCTGTGAAAAGGCGGTGGCGTTGCCGCAGGCGCTTCCGAGCTTCAGAGCGTAGCCGTAATCGCCGGTCTTGATGTATCCGGCCACAAAGCCTGCCACCATGCTGTCGCCGGAGCCGACGGTGTTGAGCACCTTCCGGCGGATGGTTCCCGCCTGGTGCCGCTCGCCGTTTTCGTCCACGAGCATCGCGCCCTCTCCGCCGAGTGAAACGAGCACGTTTCTCGCGCCCATCTCCTGCAGCTTGCGGGCGTAAAACTCAGTGTCGTCCGCGCTCTTGACCTCCACGCCGAAGAGCTCGGTCAGCTCCTGGCGGTTGGGCTTGATGAGGAAGGGCTTGAACTTCAGGGCGTTTACAAGCAGCTGCTTCGTCGCGTCCACCACGATGCGCACGTCCCGGCCCTCCAGACGGGCCAGAATCTGCTCATAGATGTCGTCCGGCATCGTGTTCGGCACGTTGCCTGCGATGATGATCGTATCGCCGTCCGTGATCTTGTCCACGCGCTCCATGAGCGCCGCGAGCGCCTCGTCGTCGATGTGCGGACCCTGACCGTTGATCTCGGTCTCCTCTCCGGCCTTGATCTTCACGTTGATGCGCGTCATGCCCTCCTTCAGATGGATGAAGTCGGTCTTGATGCGCGCCTTGTTCACGCCCTTTTCGAGCGCCTCGCCCGTGAATCCGGCCACGAAGCCGAGCGCCGTGGAGTCGAGGTCAAGCTCCGACAGGACGTTCGAGACGTTGATGCCCTTGCCGCCGTAGTAGTATTCCTCTCCGGTCGTGCGGTTGGTGATCCCGCCGATGAGCGAATCCATGTGGACCACGTAGTCGATCGAGGGGTTGAGTGTGACGGTGTAGATCATGCAGTCACCTCCTTTGTTGTCTGTGAAAGTCGAAATTGCAAACCGCGCTGCGCACGGTTCCATTTTCCTTGTTAACAGTATAACATGGATGCCGTCAAAGTCAATCAGATATGGGCAAAACGGGCACACGAAATTGTAAATAATAACAAGTAATAGGACAACGTAATATATTTTACGTAAACTAATGTGACATATTTCGATCTCCGCGCGCATATTCTGGCGTATCGAAATCCGGAGGTGCATGAATATGAAATCCATTCCGCTCCGCCTGCGCCGGATGCTTTCCGGCGCGGCGCTGGTCGTCTGCGCGGCGCTGGTGCTCTGGGCGGTGCATCAGCCAAAGCTCGTCGGCGCGTCCGTCTCCAGCCGCCAGCTGCCGATCTACCGCGTGCAAAGTGAGGAAAAGCGCGTCGCTCTCTCGTTCGACGCCGCCTGGGGCAATGAGGACACGCAGACGCTCATCGACATTCTCACCGCGCACGATGTGCGCGCCACGTTCTTCCTTGTCGGCCAGTGGGTGGAGAAATACCCCGAGAGCGTGCAGGCGCTTGCCGCGGCGGGGGAGGAGGTCATGAACCATTCCGAGACGCACCCGCATCTGAATGCCCTAACGACGGACGAGGTGCAGCAGGAGGTCAGCGCCTGCGCCGACCGCATTGAGGCCCTCACCGGCGCGCGGCCGACGCTCTTTCGCTGCCCCTACGGGGAGTATGACGACCACGTGATTGAAGCCATCCGCGCCCTCGGCGTCACGCCGATTCAGTGGGACGTCGATTCGCTCGACTGGAAGGGCATCTCCGCCGAGGAGATCTCCGGCCGCGTTTTGACGAAGGTGCAGCCCGGCAGCATCGTCCTGTTTCACAACGCCGCCGAGCACACGCCCGAGGCCCTCGCCGGCATCATCGAAGCCCTGCAGGCGGACGGCTATACGATCGTGCCGATCTCTGAACTGATTCTCACCGGTGACTATACGATCGACAGCACGGGCTGCCAGTGTCCGTCCTGAAAGGCAAAAGGCGTTCGTTTTTGCGCCGAAAACCGCTCTGATGGGCAAAGCTGCACATCAAAATATCATTCGTATCATGATAATTTGAACATATCCGCGTATTGACAACCTTGCGGCATCTGCATATAATCAGAAGCTGCAAGGTTTCTTGCTGCATAGAACAATGTTCCAATCATCGGTGATCGGTCTGCTTTTTTGAACGCAGGCCTTTTGCCGTGCCTTTTTGTGGTTTTCCCGCTTTTTACTGTTCCAAATAGAATCGGAGAATGAAGAAGATTGAACGAAGGAGAAGGAACCATGGAACTGACCAGAAAACAGTTTGACATTCTCGAGGCGCTCGCGACGGCGGACGCCGCCCTGTCCCAGCGCGAGCTCGGTGATGTGACCGGCCATTCCCTCGGCACGATCAACCGCACGATGAAGGAGCTCACGGAGCTCGGCTTCGTCGGCAAGAGCGGCATCACGAACGAGGGCATGAACGCGCTCGAGCCTTACCGCGCCAAGCGCGCGATCTTCATCGCCGCCGGCTTCGGCACGCGCCTCGTGCCCATCACGTTTAATACGCCGAAGCCGCTGGTCCGCGTCCACGGCAGCCGCATCATCGACAGCCTCATCGACGCCTGCCTGCAGGCCGGCATCACGGAGATCTACGTCGTGCGCGGCTATCTCGCCGAGCAGTTCGACCAGCTCCTTTATAAATACCCCATGATCAAGTTCCTCGAGAACCCGGTCTATAACGAGGCCAACAACATCTCCAGCTCCATGGTCGCCCGCTACATGCTCTCCAACGCTTATGTGTTCGAGGCGGACCTGCTGCTCTCCAATCCGAAGATCATCAAGAAGTACCACTACACCTCCAACTTCCTCGGCATCCGCAAGGAGCGCACGGACGACTGGTGCTTCATGGAGAAAAACGGCATCATCACCGAGGAGAAGGTCGGCGGCGAAAACTGCTGGCAGATGGTCGGCATCTCCTACTGGAACGAGATGGACGGCCACAAGCTCTCGCAGGACATCGCGGACGTCTATGCCAGCCCCGGCGGCAAGGAGCGCTACTGGGAGCAGGTGCCGCTCGTCTATCGCAAGGAGCACTACGCGGTCGAAGTGCGCGAGTGCTTCGATGAGGATATTGTGGAGATCGACACCTTCCGCGAGCTGAAGATGATCGATAAAACCTACGACGTGTAACAGAAAGGACAGCCATCATGAGTAAACCGACCCAGACCGGAAACGAACCCGGCCTCCAGCGCCAGCTTTCGCCCATGCATGTGTGGGCCATCGCCTTTGGCTGCGTCATCGGCTGGGGCTCCTTCATCAACCCCGGCAAGAAGTTCCTGCCCAACTCCGGCGTCGCCGGCACGGCCATCGCCATGGTGCTCGGCGCCATCGTCATGATTATCATCGCCTTTTCCTATGCCTACATGGTGCCCAAGTACCCGAAGGCCGGCGGTGAGTTCACCTTCACGAAAAACTGCTTCGGCAAGAACGCCGCGTTCCTCTGCGGCTGGTTTCTGGTCGTGGCGTATCTCACGAACGTGCCCATGAACAGCACCGCCATCGGTCTGATTGTGGACGGGCTCGACGGCTCTGCCGACGTTCTCAAGTTCGGCTTCCACTATGCCATCGCGGGCTTTGATATCTACATGGGCGAGATGCTCCTCGCCATGGCGATTCTGATTTTGTTCGGCTATCTGAACATTCTCGGCGTCAAGCGCGCCGGCTATGTGCAGACGGTGCTCTCCAGCCTGCTCGTCATCTGCGTGTTCTCCCTCGCCCTCTCCGCGCTCGTGAGCGCCAAGGCCAAGGGTATCAACATGCAGCCGGTCTGGGGCTTTGACAAGGCCGCCGCGCTCGCCGCGAACGCCACAAGCGAGAACATCGACCGCTTCGCCCATGTCGGCACGGCCGGCGTCATGTCCGCCATTCTCGCCACCTTTGCCATCGCGCCGTGGGCTTACGTTGGCTTCGACGCCATTCCGCAGGCGGCGGAGGAGTTCAACTTCTCCTTCAAGAAGGTCAGCGGCATCATGGTCGTCGCCATCGTGTTCGGCTGCTTCGTCTATACCTCCAACAACACCGTGGCCGCCGCCGCGCTCGCCAACTGGCCCGACCGCGTCATGGCGGGGGAGTGGGTGCTTCTGGTCGCGGCGGAGGAGCTGCTCGGCACCTTCGGCAAGGTGCTCATCGGCGTCGGCGTCTCCTGCGCGGTGCTCTCCGGCATCATGGGCTTCTATCTCGCGTCCTCGCGTCTCATGTATTCCATGGCCCGCGACGGGTATCTTCCCGCGTGGTTCGGTGTGGTGGACAGAAAGTACGGCACGCCGAAAAACGCCATGATCTTCTGCGTCCTCGTCAGCCTCTCCGGCCCGATCCTGGGCCGCGAGGCGCTCGGCTGGTTCGTGGACATGTGCGCCATCGGCGCCTCCATCGGCTATTTCTTCACCTGCGCCTCCACGCTCGTCACCGCCAGGCGCGACGGCGACGCCTCCGGCTTCCTCAAGCTCATGGCCGCCGTGGGTGTCTGCTTCTCCGTGGCCTTCATGGTGCTCCAGCTGATCCCCATCCCGGGCCTCTCCGGCGTGCACTTCGGCAAGGAGTCCTACATCATGCTGGTCATCTGGATCGTGCTGGGTCTGGTGTTCTATTCCAAGCAGATCAAAAAGCTGAACGGCTGATATCATAGTTCCCCCGGGCCTCGGTCCGGGGGAGGGTGGTCTTGCGCCGCCTTATGG
>JAZPZZ010000202.1:0-24831 GCA_045544935.1 Oscillospiraceae bacterium
TGACCGCCTCCACCCAGTGGTTTGAGCGCACGCTGGACGATTCCGCCAACCGCCGCATCAGCATCCCGGAGGCATTTCTCGCCGTGGACGGCATCCTCAATCTCTATCTCAACATCGTGCGCGGCATGACCGTCTACCCCAAGATGGCGGAAAAGCTCCTAAGCGACGAGCTTCCTTTCATGGCGACCGAGAACATCCTCATGTACTGCGTGAAGGAAAAGGGCGGCGACCGTCAGGCGCTGCATGAGGCCATTCGCCAGCACAGCGTGGCGGCCGCCAAGGAGGTCAAGCTCAACGGCAAGCCGAACGATCTGTTTGACCGGATTCTGAACGATCCGATCTTCGGCATGACAGAGGACGAGCTTAAATCCGTGAGCGACCCAATCCGCTTCACCGGCATGGCCGTGCAGCAGACAGAGCGTTTTCTCAGTGAATATGTAAAGCCCGTTTTGGACCAGAATCAAGACAGTCTCGGCCAGGAGGCCGTAGTATCTGTTTAACAGGAGGCAGAAGCAATGTTAACATCCATTGTAGGCATCAACTGGGGCGACGAGGGCAAGGGCCGCATGGTCGACCTGCTCAGCCAGAAATACGACGTCGTCGTGCGCTATCAGGGCGGCAACAACGCCGGACACACAGTCATCAACGACAAAGGCAAGTTCGTTTTGAATCTGCTCCCATCCGGCATTCTGCGCGATGAAACCGTGAACGTCATGGGTCCCGGAATGGTCATCGACACCGAGCACCTTTTCCGCGAGATCGGCCGCCTTCGCGAGGGCGGCATCGAAGTCACACCGAAACACCTCAAGATCAGCGACAAGGCCTGCATCTGCATGCCCTACCATAAGCTGCTCGATTGCCTGGAGGAGGATCGTCTGGCGGACAAAAAGTTTGGTTCCACCCGCCGCGGCATTTCCCCCGCCTACTCGGACAAGTATATGAAGAAATCGCTCCGCATGGGCGATCTGGCCGACCGCGACGCGCTCAAAGCCAGGCTGGCCGACATCATTGAGTGGAAGAACCTCTTCGTCGTGAACGGCTACAGTCACGAGCCGATCCAGCTGGACGAAATGATGGACTGGATCGATACCTATGCCATGCCCTTTAAGGATTACGTCTGCGACACGACGGACTATCTGCACGAGGCGATCGAGGACAACAAGTCCGTCCTCTTCGAGGCCCAGCTCGGCGCGCTGCGCGACATTGACTTCGGCATTTACCCCTACACCTCCGGCTCCAGCACGATCGCGGCTTACGCCACGCTCGGCGCGGGCATTCCGGACGTGGATCTCGACAATGTCATCGGCATCATGAAGGCATATTCCAGCTGCGTGGGGGAAGGCCCCTTTACCTGCGAAATGTTCGGCGAGGAAGCCGACGCGCTGCGCGAGGCCGGCGGCGAATACGGCGCTGCCACCGGCAGACCCCGCCGCGTGGGCGGCTTTGACGTGGTCGCTTCGAAGTACGGCGTGAAAATGCAGGGCTGCACGAGCATTGCGCTCACGAAGATGGACGTGCTGAGTTACATGGAGAAAATCCCCGTCTGCGTCGCTTATGAGATCGACGGCGTGCGCACCGACCGCTTCCCCATCGGCGTTCCGCTGAACAAGGCCAAGCCCGTCTATGAATATCCCCCCGGCTTCCACTGCGACATTTCCAGCTGCCGTAAGGCAGAGGATCTGCCGAAGGAGGCCATGGACTACGTTCGCTATCTCGAAGCCGCCGTCGGCTGCCGGATCAAATACGTCTCCGTCGGTGCGGACCGCGACGCTTACATCAAGCTCTTCTAATTTTTACTTATAAAGACACCGTCTGCCTCAAGAACAGGCAGACGGTGCTCTTTTTATTCTGTCACTCGTGGGTCCGATAGGTGCTCACAGCCTCAACCTCGCTGGAAAGCTCATTGCCCGCCGCATCGAATACATGGCGGTAGGTAATGACCGTTTTTCCGTTTACGGTATAATCGAGCCCAACGAAACTGCCGTCCACGTTTGTGCCCCAAATTTCCACAGTCAGCATACCGTTTTGTACATAGGCCACAATGGAAACAGGAAACGTGCGGTTGTTCTCAAACCGGAAATCCGGTGAACCCCAGCTGACCGTAGCGTCCATGCCGGGCTCAATGTAGCCCACGGAGAACATGTGGCTCGTCCGCTCCAGAATCTTGAGATTCGCCGCCATCGTGCACCAGTAGAGTGTGGAGGAAACCTGGCAGATGCCGCCGCCCAGCTCCTGCACGACATTTCCGTCGGCGTAAGCGGCCGCCTCTCGGAAGCCTGCATCCCAGGTGCGCTGGCCGACCGTCTCATTATAGGAAAAGCTCTGGCCGGGATAGAGAATCACGCCGTTGATTTTCTCCGCCGCGAGCGTAACGTTGTTCACACGGTTCCAGCTGCTGCCGCCAAGCGAAGTGCTTCGGTAAGCCAGCATGTCTCTGAACAGCGAAGTTTCATCCTTCTGAAACGCCGCCGGTGTAATTTCGCAGGGAATCTCCACCGCATCCCCGGCGTCAGCCTCGTCCCACAGCCGCTGCGCCGCAGCGACGTCGAACTGTACGCCTGGACGGGCATCCACAATCTCCATGGTCTCCGTGTCAAAATAGGCGTTCACAGGTTCGCCGCAGATCTGATCATGCAGCTGCTGCATGTCCATATCCTGAACCTCGGCGTTTTCGTCCGCCTTCGTGACACAGTCCGCCTCATCCTTGTGCTTCTGCAGAGCGGAGAGCGTCTTCTGATAAACGGTTTCAGAATCAGCAAGCAGAAGCTCCGCGCCCTTCGTCACGCGCAGAACCTGTGCCTCCTCATCCAACTCCAGATTTCCGCCGGAGAGCTCCAGGTTGACCTGCCGTACGGTATCATTCACCTGATTGCGGAGCGCCGCCTCGTCGATCTCCGCTCCGAGCGTGCTTGCAATGTTATAGCCGAACAGGCTGCTTCGGAGATAGGCAAAGAAATTACCAAGCAGATTCCCCTCCCGCCCGTAGTTCAGAGCCGCCTCCGCCGCTGCGCGGGCGCTCTGGCTCCATCCGGCCACGCCGGAACGGACAGTCATGCTGTTTTCTCCGGGGAGCAGTACGGTGAGTACCGCGCGGTCCGAGCCGTCCCACCCGGCAAGCTTTGCCGTCGCGGTGGCCTGCGCCTTCTGCATACCGGAGAGCTTTGTGCCGTTTACGCTCACGCCCGGAAAGATGGTAGTTCGGGTGGAAACAAGATAGGCGCCGCCGAACAGAAGCAGACAGAGAACCGCTGCAATCACTCCGAGAATCATCCAATCGAACGGACGGAGATGCAGCCTGCTTTTCGGCGGCGTTGCAGTCACAACGACGCCGGTCTCCCGCTCATAATTCGCGCGGGCGGCGTCGCTGGAATAAATGGATTTGGAACTGAAAATGCGCAAGGGACAGGTCTCTCCTTAATTTTGGCTTTAATCTGTCATATCATAGCAAATTTCGAGCCCTTTGTCCACGTCAAAAGCGCTTAATCCTTTGAAAAATACGGCATTTCGACCGTGCATTCAAACAAATACCGGGAGCGCCGATGCAAGGCGCTCCCGGCTGATTTAATTCTCCATCTGAGCCAGCAGAACGTCAAGCTGCTCTGTATAGCGCTCGAGCTCCGCACCGAGGATGGTCTCTCCCACGATCTCCCCTTCGTTGTTTACAAAGAAGGTCGTCGGAAACGCCTGAACGGGAATTTGTTTCTCCATCCCCTCCCACGGCTGCAGCACAAGATAATCCGCTCCGGCCTGCTCCATGAGCGACCGTCCCGTTTCAATCAGAGCATCGTCGGTTCCGTCATACAACAGCCCGACAATCGCGCAGTCCTTCTCCGCGTAGGTCTCGCTCAGTTCCTGCAGCTCCGACAGCTCCAGAATGCAGTAGCGGCACCAGGTTGTCATCACATTGACCATGGTGATTTTGTGCGCGGAAAACAGTTCCTCGCTCGAAACAGCATTTCCGTCCAGATCGGTCGTCTCAAACGAAAGCACCGCCGTGTTCGCCGTACCCGCATCATCCTGTGCAGGGCGAATCTCTGTTTTGCCGCAGGCAGGAATCAGCATCAGCATGCAGAGCAGCGCAATCAGTCCTCTTTTTTTCATGTGGTTCTCCTTTCCGTGCCGGATGCTTTCCGTCCGGCAATTTGGAATTTCAAAGCGTTTTTCGGACAGGCATGGATGCATTCACCGCAGCGAATGCACTCGGCGCTGTTTGGTGTTTTCACCGGGTCCACCTGCATATGGCAGGCCCTGGCACACGTTCCGCACTGCACGCAGGCGTCCTTGTCCACCTCCAGACGCAGAAAGCTGATTTTCTGGAACAGCGCGTAAAACGCGCCGAGCGGACAGACGTATTTGCAAAACGGCCGGTGTATCAAAACAGACAAGAGCAAAATCAGAAGCAGAATGCCGAGCTTCCAGGCGTAGAGCGCGTGCGCAGCGCTCCGGATGCCGCGGTCCAGCAGCGCAAGCGGAACGCCGCCCTCCAGCATTCCAACCGGGCAAATCCATTTACAGAAATACGGAACGCTCAATCCAAATTCGTCCCGCAAAATTGTGGGAAGCAAAAGAACAAATACGAGCAAAAAAACATATTTCAAATACCGAAGACGCTTGTCCAGCGCCTTCGGAACCGTGATCTTTGGCGTCGGGATTTTGTAGAGCAGCTCCTGAATCAGCCCGAACAGGCACAGCCAGCCGCAGATGAAGCGGCCGACCAGCACGCCCAGCAGCGCAAGCCAGCCCAGAACATAAAAGGCAAAGCGCGGCTTTCTTCCGGTGACCATCGCCTGCAATGCCCCAATTGGGCACGCGCCGAGCGCACCGGGACACGCATAGCAGTTCATACCCGGCACACAAAAGCGCTTGAGCGGACCGGAATAAATTTGCCCCGTCACAAAGCCGCTCAGATGCGCATTGGTCAACAGCGCCCAAATTCCCTGCACCGCCTTGCGCTTTCGGCGGTGGATTCTCAAATCAGCCAATGCCGCAGCACTCCAGGCAGAGGGCCGCCGCCTTCTGCAGCACATCCGCAGTCTCTCCGCGTACCGCACCGAAAACGCAGGACGCCAGCGCCAGAAGCGCAGCGGCATAAGTCAGATACTCTCGTTTCATAGAATTTCTCCAAAAGTAATGATGATTGTTTTATCTTTTCAAAGTCCAAGAAGCGCGTTCCATGTATTCGGTCCGACAATGCCGTCCACTGCGAGCCCTTTCGTTTTCTGATACTTCTTCACAGCGGAGAGCGTGGCGCTTCCAAACACCCCGTCCGCCCCATAGCTGCCGCAGGAGCAGCCGTTTAAGATCAGCAGGCTCTGTGCGACCTTCACCTGATAGCCGCGGCTGCCTTTGCTGAGCATGGTCATTCGATCTCCCTCCCCGGTCGGTTTGCCTGCGCTGCCGTGCTCCTTTGCCCAGCGCGCAAAATTCGGAAGTCCATAGCCGCGGATATACCGCGCGCCGACGGTGAGATAGCGCCTTGCCACGCTGTCGCCGTAATTTCCCTCGATGACAACGATGCGGCTTCCGTAACACTGCTCCACGATGCCGACGTGATCCGGCGCGCCGAGACTGTCCCCCGTGCCGGAGTCCTGCCAGTCATAGAAGACCACATCGCCGGCGCTCGGCACATAGTCATCGCGCTCCGTCCATTCGCCGAGGCGCTGGAAGCCGGTCATCATATACCAGCAGCTGCACTCCGGCGGGACGATATCCGTCATGCCGCACTGCTGTGCCACGGCGCTGACAAAGGCCGCGCACCACGGCAGAGCCGTGTTCATCTGAAAGCCTCTCGGCAGCGGCCGGATGGAATTATAGATTCGAATGATCTCTTTATGCGTCCCAGAGTTCTCCCGGATGCCGATGTACTGCTGAGCCTGCGCTACAAAGCGGGCCCTCGCCTGCGCGGCGGTCATGGCGCTCTCTCCTTTCGGTTTTGCACCATGCTATGCCGGAAGGACCGGCCATGTGTCAGTTCTCGTCGTTTCGGTGCTCTATACCCCAATCGCAGAGGCGGTCCAGCACGTGCACCAGACTGCTCCCTCTCTCTGTCAGAGAATACTCCACGCGCGGCGGAACCTCGGGATACATCTTGCGGAAAATGAGCCCGTCGCGCTCCAGCTCCTTGAGATTCTGGCTGAGCGTTTTGTCCGCCACACGGCCGAGATATCGCTGCATCTGATTGAAGCGCACCGGCTCATACTCCATGAGGCAATAGAGGATAACTGGCTTATACTTGCCGGAAATGAGCGAGAGCGTATAGCTGTAGCCCGTATCGCTGAAGCGGGCTTCCTCAATGGGACTTCGGTCCATAATGCTTTCCTCCGAGTAAGTACCTAATGTTTATGTTGGTACTTGCTGAAATTACAAGCTCATGATAGCATACGAATATCTCGAATGCAACTGAAAAAGGAGAAGATATTATGGCAAAGAAAATCGTGATCTTAAACGGCAGCCCCCGTAAGACGGGCAACACCTCCTCCCTCACTGCGGCCTTCGCCGAGGGCGCAAAAGCCGCGGGCAACGAGGTGACGGAGTTTCATCTCGCAAGCATGAACATCCGCGGCTGTCTCGGCTGCTGGGGCGGCGGCAAGGACGAGGCATGTCCCTGCGTGCAGAAGGATGATATGCGGCAGATCTACCCCGTCTACAGAGAAGCGGACGTGGTCGTGCTGGCCTCGCCCCTGTACTACTGGTTCATCTCCGGCTTTCTCAAGAACGCCTTCGACCGTCTGTTTGCCGTGGCGGAGTGCGATCCGAATTACCGCAACCCGGTGAAGGAGAGCGTGCTGATCATGGCTGCCGAGGGCAATGGCTTTGAAGAGAGCGAGCACTGGTACGATCATCTGCAGCAGCACATTGGCTGGAAGAGCCTCGGCAAAATTCTCTGCCCCTGGGTAACGCAGCCCGGCGATACGAAGGAAAAACCGGAGCTGAAGCAGGCTTACGACCTCGGTCATTCCATCCACTGAACATCCGCACCGCTGTCGGCATCCCGGCAGCGGTATTCTTTTGCGTCTATACTTGACGATTGTCAGCGATTGAGATATAATACGATCAAAAGCACGGAGAGGAGTCTGCCTATGACCGCCATACAGGAACGTCTGTTCGCCCTGCAGGATGCAGAATATGCCGCGTTTCAGCACCCGCTGATCCCCACCGTGGAGTCAGAGATGTTCATCGGTGTACGCACGCCGTCGCTGCGGTCGCTCGCAAGGGAACTGCGCGGCACGCAGGAGGCGGACGCATTTCTCCGCGCGCTGCCGCACGTCTATTTTGAAGAAAATCAGCTGCATGCCTTTCTGATCGCGCTGGAAAAAGATTGTGACGCGGCGCTGGCGCAGACGGATGCCTTTCTTCCCTATGTGGACAACTGGGCCACCTGCGATCAGCTGACGCCGAAGGCGTTTCGGAAAAACCGGGCGGCGCTGAGCGAAAAGATCAACGTCTGGATTTCATCCGGGCGCGAATACACGGTGCGCTTCGCGATCAAAATGCGGATGGATCATTTTCTGGACGAGGCATTTTCGCCGGAAATTCTGGCGCAGGTCGCGGCGGTGCAGCGCGAGGAATATTACGTTCGCATGATGCAGGCGTGGTTTTTCGCCACAGCACTGGCAAAGCAGTATGAAGCCGCGCTGCCCTATCTGGAGGAAAACCGGCTGGAGCGCTGGGTGCACAACAAGACCATCCAGAAGGCCGTGGAGAGTTATCGCATTACGCCGGAGCAGAAAGCATATCTCAAGACGCTGCGGCGCAAATCAGAACCGAGGTGAGACAAATGGACCAGATGAATCTGAACGCGGCACAGCTGGAAGCTGTGACAACGACGGAGGGCTTTGTTCGCGTGATCGCGGGCGCCGGCTCCGGCAAGACGCGGGCGCTCACCCACCGGTTTGCGTTTCTTGTAAATGAAATGGGTATTTTACCCGGAAACATCCTCTGCGTCACCTTTACGAACAAGGCCGCCAACGAGATGCGCCAGCGCATCCACAACCTTACCGGCGATAACGATACCGGCTATATCAACACCTTCCACGGCTTCTGCGTGTCCATTCTGCAGGAGGACAGCCACGCCGTGCAGTATCCGAAGAGCTTTCTCGTGCTGGACAATTCCGACATTGACGCCATGCTCGCCATCATCTATGAGGAGCGCGGTCTGACACTGCGGGACATGACCTTCTCCGACGCGCGGGACATGATCGAGATTCAAAAGCTCTTCAAGCATCCAGACTATTATCTCGACATGATCACCATGTCACTCGAGACACTGCACGAAAAATATCTGCACGCGACGGCGACGCCGGAGATCATCTTCTACGGCTATCTCTATCAGGAAAAGAAATGCTTTGCGCTCGACTATAACGATCTGATCAAGTTCTCGCTTTACATCTTCCAGGAAAACCCGGAAATCCGCCTCAAATGGCAGCAGCGGCTGGAATACATCATGATCGATGAGTTTCAGGACATCGACGGGCTGCAGTATGAGCTGATGGAGGTCCTCTGCGGCTACCATAAAAATCTCTTCATCGTGGGCGACCCGGACCAGACGATCTACACCTGGCGCGGCGCGGATGTGAAATATCTGATGCAGTTTGAAACGCACTTCCCCGGCACGAAGACGATTCTGATGACGGAAAATTACCGCTCCACGCCGCAGATTCTGCAGGCTGCAAACGCGCTGATCGCCAAAAACAGCTATCGCATTCAAAAGGACCTGACCCCCACTCTGCCGGACGGAAAAAGCGTTCTCTGTCATCACGCGCCCGACGCGGAAAAGGAGGCGGAATGGATCGCCTTCCAGATGCAGAGCCTGCACGACGAGGGCGTGCCCTATCGGGACATGACAGTGCTCTACCGCGCGCACTACGTGACACGCACCGTGGAGACCGTTCTGCAAAAGCGTAAGATCCCCTATACGATCTACAGCGGCGTGCAGTTCTTCGCGCGTATGGAGATCAAGGACGCGCTGAGCTATCTGCGCATGATCGCGCTGAAGGACGATCTCTCCTTCCGCCGCGTGGCCAACACGCCCAAGCGCAATCTCGGTCAGCGCCGGATGCGGTTTTTGGAGGAATATGCCGCCAAAGAGGGCTGCTCGCTCTACACGGCGCTGCGCCGCAATCTCGAGGACCCGCTCTTCAAGGGTACGAAAGGCGCGCAGTTTATAAAACTCGTAGAGGAGTTTTCCGCCTCCTATGCCGAGCGGCCGATCTCGGAGCTGTTGAGCGATCTGATGAACCGCAGCGGCTATGAGACCATGCTCCGCACCGAGGGAAGTCAGGAAAGACTTGACAATCTTGCGGAGCTGAAGCAATCCATCTACGAATACGAGACGACCTGCGGCGAGGAGGCCACGCTGGAGCACTATCTGGCGCACGTGGCGCTCTTCACAAACAGCGACGCGGACGATCACGCCGACAAGGTAAAACTCATGACCGTCCACGCGGCAAAGGGCCTCGAATTTCCGTATGTTTTCCTCTGCGGCATGAACGAGGGCATCTTCCCGAGCCGGAAGGTGCGCACGCTTCCGGCTATGGAGGAGGAGCGCCGGCTGGCCTTCGTGGCTGTCACGCGCGCGGAGCAGCGGCTCTATCTCTCCGAAGCGGAGGGCCGCGGCATCGACGGCGCGCCGCGCTATCTCTCGCGCTTTCTGCTCGATATCGGCGAAGATCTGATGGAGCAGGACCCGAAGCCGCGCCCCGGACTCATTGAGGACGCGAAAAGCTATATCGCCATGAAGGAAAAGCACCTGCCGGAATCGCTGCCTCAGGGCGAGTTTTCCGTCGGTCAGCGCGTGCGGCACAACATTCTCGGGCCAGGCACCGTCATCGCCGTCGATACAGAAAAGGGCGCGCATGTGGTACAGTTCGACCATGTGAAAACGGCGCGATCCATTTCGTTTAAGGTGAAGCTAACCGCGGAATAGAATCCCTCCGCCGGAACATCGAGGCATTTTCCATGAAACAGACATCGTCAAAAACCTATATTGCGATCGATCTGAAATCGTTCTATGCCTCCGTGGCCTGCAGAGACCGGGGACTTGATCCGCTGACGACGCATCTCGTCGTGGCCGACGAGAGCCGTACGACGAAGACGATCTGTCTCGCGGTGTCTCCCGCGCTGAAGGCGCACGGCATCTCCGGGCGCGCGCGGCTGTTCGAGGTCGTGCGCAGAGTGGAGGAGATCAACAATGAGCGCCGCGGTCTCGCGCCGCACCACATTCTCGAGGGCGAGGCCACGGACGCAAGAGAGCTCACAGATCCCTCCAAGGCGCTGGGCTACCTGGTCGCCGTGCCGGAGATGGCCCGCTATATCGAAGTGAGCACGCAGATCTATCAGATCTATCTGAAATACGTCTCGCCCGAGGATATCCATGTCTATTCCATCGATGAGGTGTTCATCGACGCCACGATGTATCTCGGCGTGCACAAGGAAACGGCGCATGATTTTGCCATGCGCATCATTCGGGATGTACTGGACGCCACGGGCATCACCGCCACAGCCGGGATTGGCCCGAATCTCTATCTCTGCAAAATTGCCATGGACATCTGGGCCAAAAAAAGCCCCGCCGACAAGGACGGCGTGCGCGTGGCGGAGCTGACCGAGCGCAGCTATCGCGAACTGCTCTGGGACCACAAGCCGCTGACGGATTTCTGGCGGCTGGGTCCCGGCTACGCCAAACGGCTCGCCTCCTGCGGACTTTACACCATGGGCGACGTGGCGCGGTTCAGTCTCACCAACGCAGAGGAGCTCTACCGTATGTTCGGCGTGAACGCCGAGCTGCTCATTGACCACGCCTGGGGCTGGGAGCCCTGCACCATTCAGGATATCAAGCGCTACCGTCCGGAGAGCAGCAGCCTGTCCTCCGGACAGGTGCTGCACATGCCCTATCCCTTTGACAAAGCCAGACTGGTTTTGCGGGAAATGTCGGATCTTTTGAGCATCGATCTTGCGGAAAAGCAGCTAACGACGGATCAGATTGTGCTGAGCGTCGGCTATGACCGGGAAAATCTCGCCGATTCTGAGCGGCGGCAGAGCTTCCGCGGCGCGGCAGCAAGGGATTATTACGGCAGGACCGCACCGAAGGGCGCGCACGGTTCAATCAATCTGGAGGAACGCACCGCCTCCACACAGAAGATCCTTGAGGCTGCCACCGTGCTGTTCGATCAAATCGTAGATCAGGGGCTGCTGGTGCGGCGCATGTATATCGTGGCAAATCACATTCTCCCGGCCGCGGAGGACGAGCTTCCGGAGGAAACAGAGCAGCTGGATCTCTTCTCCATGCCGGAATCCAAGCCGGAGCGGCCGCCGGAGCTCTCGCCCGAAGAAGCCGAGCGGGAGCAGCGGCGGCAGGAGGCCATTTTGCGCATCCGCGATAAATTCGGAAAAAACGCCATTCTCCGCGGCATGAATCTGGAGGACGGCGCTACGGCCAGGGACCGGAATCAGCAGATAGGAGGCCATCGAGCATGAATGCTGACAGCGATCTGCTTTGCTGCGCCCGGCCGCGAACGGAGCAGCGCCCGCCCATGCCGATGAAAAACCGCGCCGCGCAGTTTGCGCCGTTTGCGGCGCTCACGGGCTATGACGACGCCGTGCGTGAAACAGAGCGTCAAACTGACCGTCGGCCGGATATCAGCGAGGACCGCGCGGAAATTCTGAATCGCCGGCTGTGCTGGCTGCGGGAGCATCCGGACACGGAATGCTCCGTAACATGGTTTGTTCCGGACCTGAGAAAGGCCGGCGGAGCCTGCAGAACCAAAACCGCGCGGATCAAGCGGCTGGACACGCAGCATAAAATTCTGCTGCTGCAGGACAACGAATGTATCCCCATCGCTGACATTTGCGATCTGCAAATCCCACAAGCAGATGTTTAATCACCAAAACAGAAGCAAGAACGGCATTTACCTAACAGGAAGCGCCCGGATTGTGCATTTTTCACAATCCGGGTGTCTATTTTCTGTGATGCAGGAAGCGCAAAAAAATGATACAATGTAAAAAAGGTGGTTTAACCACCCAAAAGAGGATAAAGGAGGAGATCCCATGGCAAATATTCATGATATTACCCGCAACGAATGGATGCTTAAAGGTCCTCTGGCCAAACGCGGCTACGACTGGTGGTGGCATTCCTTCACGGCAGAGGACGCCGAGACCGGCGAAGAGAAACCCTTTTACGTTGAGTTCTTCACCTGCAATCCCGCGCACGCAAAGGATGAGCCTGTGATCGTCTGGAACCGGCCCGAAGCGCAAAAGCGCGGCGAGCGTCCGTCCTATCTGATGGTCAACGTCGGTACATGGGGCAAGGAAAAGGCGCAGATGCACCGCTTCTTCGCCTGGAAGGACGTGCGCATCTCCCCCGTTACGCCATATTCCATCGACGCGGCCGACTGCTTCTGCAGCGAGACGGAAACCCGCGGCAGCATCGACATTACAGAAGCCGAAGCCAAGGCGCATCCGGAGTGGATGTGCGACGCCGGCCACATCAAGTGGGATTTGAAGATCCGGAAGGACATTTCCTTCCACGTCGGCTATGGCGCGAGCAAGTTTTTCCGCGACATCAACTCCTTTGAGATGTTCTGGCACGCCGAGGGCATGAAGAGCTACTTTGAGGGTGAAATCGAATTCAATGGCAGAAAATATCTCGTAAAGCCCGAAACCTGCTACGGTTACGCCGATAAAAACTGGGGCGGCGACTTTACAAGCCCCTGGGTCTGGCTCTCGTCGAACAACCTCGTGAGCAAAAAGACCGGCAAGCAGCTGAAAAACAGCGCCTTCGAGATCGGCGGCGGCAGACCGAAAATCTTCTTCTACGCGCTTGAGCGCAAGCTGCTTGGTCAGTTCTACTATGAGGGCAAGAACTATGAGTTCAACTTCTCCAAGTTCTGGACCGGCAGTCAGACGAAGTTTGAAAGCTGGGAGACCGACGACCAAATTCACTGGCACGTGGAGCAGACGACCTTCACCGCCAAGATGATCACGGACATCACCTGCAACAAGGCCGATATGCTGAACATCAATTATGAAGCTCCGAACGGCACCAAGCGTCACAACCGCCTTTGGAACGGCGGCAACGGCGTGGGCACCATCAAGCTCTACCGCCGCGTGGGCAAAAAGGACTTTTTGATTGATGAAGTGGAAGCAAGAAACATCGGCTGTGAATACGGCGAATACGACAAGTAAGGAGTCATGACATATGATCAACGGTAAAACCATCGTACTCACCGGCGCGAGCAGCGGCATCGGTCTGGAGGTTCTCAAGCTGCTGGTGCAGGGCACGGACAACCGCATCCTCGCGGTCTCCCGACACGCTGTGGAAAAGCTCACCAACTTCGCACCGAACGTCACGCCCTTTGACGCGGACGTGAGCAGCCCCGAGGGGATCGAATCCATCTTCGACAAGGCCGAGAGCATGTTCGACAAGATTGATATCTTCTATGCCAATGCGGGATATCCCTACTACGAGCGCTATGATTATCTCAACTGGGAGCGCGTAGAGGCCATGTTCAAAACGAACACCTTCGCCCCCATGTACACCTACTCCCGTTATCTGAAGCATCTGAACGGGCGCGACGGACACCTTGCCATCACCGTGAGCGCCATCGGTCAGATGGCCATGCCGGGTTACGCGGTCTACAGCGCGAGCAAATTCGCCACACAGGGCTTCCAGCAGGCTGTGCGCACGGAGAAGCCGGATAATCTCAAGATGACCTGCCTTTACCCTGTCGCAACCGACACAAACTTCTTCGTCGTCGCCGCAGACGGTGAAAAATTTGAAAAGCCCTTCCCCGTGCAGAAGCCGGACATCGTCGCCCGCAAGATGGTACAAGGCATCGAGCGCGGCAAGAAATACGTCTCCCCCTGCTTCCTGTTCGCCGTGAGCAAGGTGCTCATGGGCATCTGTCCGCCGATCCGCACGATCTACTGGAAGCTCGAATACGCCAAGCTCGTCCGTATGGAAAAGCGGCTTGGAAAAAAGGAGAAGTAACCGATGGCATATGAACATCTCTTGAGCCCGATGAACATCGGCACGCTCACGATCAAAAACCGCACTGTCATGACCGCCGCGGAAATGAGCCTCGGTCAGCCGAACGGCTGCCCGACGGAGAAGCTGATGGATTACTATGAGGAGCGCGCCAAAGGCGGCGTCGGCCTCATCATCCCCGGTGTCACGCGTGTAAACGACATGGGCGCCGCCTCGACCTATACGCAGCTGGCCATGAGCCAGGACTACCAGATCGAGCCGATGCGCGAATTTGTTAAGCGCATTCACCGCCACGGCGCAAAGCTCGGCATTCAGCTGCATCACCCCGGCAGACAGGGCTATTCCAGCAGCACCAACTCCCTGCCAATGGTCATTCCGATCGTAGATCGCTTCCCCAAAGTGCTGGATGCCATCTTCAAAGCCACGCCGATTCTGCTCGGCATGGAAGAGCGCAAGCTGATCTGGTCCGTGCAGGCGCCGTCTAAGGTGGAGCTCGCCAACCACGGCGCCATGCGCATGCACGCCATGAGCCACAGAGAAGTCAAAAAGCTCATCAAAGACTTCATTGAAGCGGCGGTGCGCTGCCAGAAGGCGGGCGTGGACCTCGTGGAGCTGCACGGCGGTCATGGCTACATGATCCAGCAGTTCCTCTCCCCCAACACCAATCACCGCACGGACGAATATGGCGGCAGCTTTGAAAACCGCATGCGTTTCGTGACGGAGATTATTCAGGGCATCCGCGAGCGCTGCGGCCGGGATTATCCGCTGATGGTACGTCTGACGGCCGACGAGATGTATGACAAGATCGGTATGCCCGGCAAAGGCTATGATCTGGAATATGGCAAGAAGGTCGCTGTGGAACTCGAAAAGCTCGGCGTTGACGCCATCAACGTCACGAGCGCATGCTACGACGTCTACAACCGCTGGCTCGAGCCCACGAGCTTCGAGCCCGGCTGGCGCGCCTATCTCGCAAAAGAAATCAAGTCCGTCGTTTCCATTCCGGTCTGCGCCGCCAACTTCATCCGCTCCCCCGATCAGGCCGAAAAGCAGATCGCGGACGGCTGGCAGGATTTCGTCGGTTCGGCGCGCACCTTCATCTGTGATCCGCACTGGGTGCAGAAAATTGAGGAAGGTCGTCCGGAAGACATCAAGCGCTGCATCGGCTGTCTGAACTGCATCTCCTCCTTCATGACCAACGCGAAGGTCGGTAAGAGCGGCGAATGCGCGCTCAATCCCGCCGTAGGCAGAGAGCGAATCGATAACGCCATGCCGCGTGACGGCGAGGGCAAAACCGCCGTCATCGTCGGCGCAGGCCCTGCCGGCTTGATGGCCGCGGAGGTTCTGGCGCGCCGCGGATTTGCCGTGACGGTTCTGGAAAAGAGCAAAGAGGTCGGCGGTCAGGTGAATACTGCCGCGTCCTGCCACCTGAAGGGCAAGCTGCACTGGTGCATCGAGGACTTGATGACGAACGTTACGAAGCTCGGTGTCACGGTCTGCAGCGGTGTGGAAGTCACGGCAGACTCCGTCGCGGAGATGAAGCCCGATGTGGTTCTGCTCGCCACCGGCGGCGTTCCGGTTGTACCGAAGAGCATACCCGGCATCGATAAGCCCCACGTTTGCACGGCGCCGGAAGTCATTCTCGGCGGCATCCGCCCGAAGGGAAAGAAGGCCGTCGTCATCGGCAGTGGCATGACCGGTCTCGAAACCGCCGAATTTCTGCTGCAGGACGGTTGTGATACGACCATCATTGAAATGGCGCCCGAGATTGCCCCCGGCACATGGTTCCAGCTCGTGGATGACGAGATGGAGCGTCTTGTTCCGGCAGGCTGCAAATTCATGGCAGGCACCAAGCTGCTCGAGATCGGCGATGAAGCAGTCTCCGTCGAGGACGTCAAGACCGGCAGGCAGAGCCTCATTCCGGCAGACGCCGTTGTGCTCTCGATGGGCGTGCGTCCCCTTCCCGATCTGGAGGAAGACCTCAAGGCCAAGGGACTCAACGTTGTCCGCATCGGCGACGCTGTCAAGAGCGGCACGATTGCCAACGCTGTGCACAACGCCTATGACACGGCGGTTGCACTATAATACAATCCAAGCGAGAAAATCCCCTGTGCAAATGCACAGGGGATTTTTATTGATATGCCTGATATTATACGCCCCAAAGCGTTTTCGGATAAGCGCCGTTATCGTGAAGCGCGCGGAGCGACGCCATAACGCCTTCCTTGTCCTCCTGATAAGTAATACCGAACCAGCGATCCGGCGTGGAAAGAACGGTGGTCTCGATCTCGCCTCTCGCCGTCAGTTCGTCCATCATGATCGGAAGCAGGCATTCGCCCTTGATATCATCCGGCGCAAGGCCGCGCAGGAACGCGCGGAAATAATCTTCCATCACGTTCAAAATATCCGGGTGCCAGCCCCAGAGATTCATGCTTACCGGTGTCTCCGGCGCAAGGATCGGACCATCCTCCCGCTCGGAGGTATCACGAATCGTGCCGTCATCGCAGACCTTGATCTTATAGGTCTCATTGACCTTCTGCAGAAGACCGTCCTTTACGATGCAAACGCCGCGCGTCACCGTGCCGTAAGGGCTCACCGTATTCTGCAGCTGATAGCCTACCATGGTAGCGTGCTTCGCGTCTTCCAGACAGGAGAGCTCGGCAGAGATTGTCTCCAGCGCGGTCTGGCCATAATAATCATCCGCATTCATGACGGCAAAGGGGCTGTCGATCGCGTCTCGTGCGCAGAGAACCGCGTGCACCGTGCCGAACGGCTTAATGCGTTCCGCAGGAATTGTATAGCCTTCGGTAAAACGCACGGGATCCTGAAATACATAATCAATTTTCAAGCCGGTCGCCGCTTCTACGCGATCTCCAAAGAGCGCCTTAACGTCCTCGAGCATGGTCGGCTTGATGATGAGCACGACGTGATCAAACCCTGCTCGAAGTGCGTCAAAGATTGCATACTCCATGAGAATCTCGCCGCCAGGCCCCATTCGCTCCACCTGCTTGACTCCGCCGTAGCGAGAACCAAGGCCGGCTGCCATAACAACCAATGTTTTCTTACTCATATTCATATCCCCATTGCTTTGTGTCTATTTTACAGGTTTTTATTTACCATATCATTCATATCGAAGAAAGTCAACTCCAGTTCATTATTCAAAAGGATTGCATTTTTCAAATTTGTCTACTATAATGTGAAATTGAGATTTACATAACACATTTAAGGAGGTGTGTCTGCTCCATCAGCAGACGACAAGCAATGAACGGAAAACGGATTCTTTCAATCCTGCTTGCGGCGGTACTCTGTTTTTCCCTGGCAACCGTCGCCTTTGCGGACGAAGAAGACCCTCTGGTGATCTGTCTGGACCCCGGCCATGGCGCGCGGGACAGCGGCGCGGTCGCCACCTATGACGGCGTGGAGTATCAGGAAGCAGATCTGGTGCTTCGCATCGCTCTGTATCTTCGTGCGGAACTGGAGACCTATGAAAATGTCAAGGTCATCATGACCCGCACGGATCGTCAGGGTGAGCTGCCTACGATCAACCCCGCCAAAATCAAGCCGCGCATCGACTTTGCCGTGGAAAACGGCGCAGACGTGCTGGTCAGTCTTCATCTGAACGCTTTGGACAACAGAGACATTCAAGGCGTCATGATGCTGACGAGCAACGGTTATTACAACAAGGAATGCGCCGACGTCGGAATCGGTCTCGGCACGAATCTGCTGTTATCTCTGTCCAAGCTCGGCCTTTACAATCGCGGCCATCTGAAAAAGAACTCCGCCGAGTATCGCTATCCCAACGGCACCGTTGCGGATTATTACGCGATTGTGCGTGAAGGAATCCTGCAAAACATTCCCTCTCTGATCATTGAACACTGCTATCTCACCAATGCGGAGGATTTCCGAAATCATCTCAGCTCCGATGAAAAGCTGCGCGAGCTGGCAGCGGCGGATGCCGAAGGCATCGCCGCCTACTACGGGCTGCAGAAGCAGGGCAGCAATCCGCGCCAGCTGATTGACTATTCCGATCACTGGGCAGCCAATGCAATCGACATCGCCGTAAACAAAGGCTGGGTGAACGGATATCCTGACAACACCTTCAAGCCGAACAACACACTGACACGCGCTGATTTTGTGACGCTTCTTGCCAGGCTCAGCGGTGAGGTGATCGAAGCCATCACGCAGAGCCCATTCCCGGATATCCCTGCCGACATCTACTATGCCGCAAGCGTGGCATGGGCGGTCAAGGCCGGAATCATCAACGGCTTTGAGGACGGAACGTACCGTCCGGGTGCCGCAATCACCCGAGAGCAGATGGCCCACATCATGACGCTCTATCTCAAGCACAAAGGCGCGGACGTGCAGACTCCGGACGAAACCGGCGCAGACATTCCGGACATGGATCAAATTCAATCCTACGCCAAGGACGACGTACTCTTCTGCTATGCCAACGGCCTGCTCAACGGCAGAAACGAGGGCTTCGTGCCGCAGGGCAACGCAACACGCGCCGAGGCCTGCACGATCATGCTGCGCATGAACGATTATCTCGACGCACACGCTGCCCAGCCGACGGAAAATACCGCACCCACCGAAACCGGGAATGCGGAAGCGACTGAACCGACAGAAGAACCGCTTCCCAGCGAAACAGATGCCCCCGATCAGACCACAGCGGAGGACGAAAGCAACGCTCTGGTGATCGAAGAAACTCCATAACGCAAAACCGGCTGCCCATTACAGGGCAGCCGGTTTGATTCATCAGCGGAAAAGGATGAAGCTCAAAACGATCAGATAGAAAAAAGCAAGCGTCATCGGCGCCAGCGCAAAGATGATGGCAGGCAGCCGATCCTCCACCTGCGGCGGAACACTCTCCGAAGGGGACGGTGTTTGCAAAACCCGATGCTGCAGCTTCAAAAGCAAACGACGGTCCGCGTCTCTGCTTTCCAGAATCGTGAAAGCTTGTGACATGTCAGATCCCCCTCCATTTCAAATCCATTTGCGTCAGACTTTCATCAAACTGATGATAACAAAAATCATTGCAGCAGTCAACCGCCTGCATTTGCGGCGAAGCCAGATCCCGCCCCGGTGCATGGCGAAGCGCGAGCCAGATAATGCCTCCCGACAGCGCCAGAACGCCGAGCAGCGAGAGGATCACAAGCCAAAACGATTTTCGAAGCTCCTTGTGATATTCTCTGCGCGCCGCATTCTCCTGCTTCGTGATCTGCTCCGGCGTCGGCACATCAAACCTCCGCGTGACCGGCGCATCACTCCGCGGCTCGGAGAGTATATCCACTTCCGCGTCCAGCTCGCTGATATCGGCGATCAAAACCGTGATGTTGTCCATAGAGCCTGCGTCCATCGCCTGGCGCACCAGCGTGCGTCCCGCCTGCTCCGGTCCTCCCGCATCCTGCAGCAAGGCACGAATCTCCGCGTCGTCCAGCGTACCGGAAAGGCCGTCGCTGCAGATCAAAATGCGGTCGCCCACCTCAAGCGGAACAGAAACGGCAAAATGCGGACTCATTGGCCGCTGGATGCCCATACCGAGAAACTGCGTGAGCACATGCCGTTCGCTCTCGTCAATGACCGCATACCCGCTGTCCGCCAGCTGCTGGTAGCGCGTGTGATCATAGGTCATGCAGCGAAGCGCGTTTCCGCGCAAATGGTAAACGCGGCTGTCGCCCACATTGCTCACAAACAGCCGGTTTGCGCGCAGGCAGGCAACGGCGGCGGTAGAACCGCTCGTCTCACCCAGTCGCTGTCCCAGAGATGTCACCGCAGCATTCGCGCGGTGATAAAAGGCCGGAGCCTCAAATACGCCGCCTTCAAGCCGTTCCCTTGCGAGCGTCTGCGCACATAAGAGCGATGCTTCATCCCCGGCTGCCTCACCGCCCATCCCGTCAAATACGGCAAAGAGCAGCGTTTCGCCCTCCGGGTTTTGCAGCAGCTCCTCAACCGGTGCCTGAAGACGTTCGCGAAAACTGCCGCAGCAGTAGAAGTTATCCTCATTATTGGGGCGTGTTGTTCCGATATTCGATTGAACATAGCAGATTGTTTTCATGCTCCGCCTCCCTGTCTTTCTGTTTCAATTTACAGTTTCTTCTGTTTTTTGTCAACCGGTTAAAAGTTTGTTCATTTTTTCTATTCAAAAGTCTTGCAATTTAGTTAAAATATGTTACAATTATGCTGTATCATTTTTTTGATAGCACACAAGAAAGGAATGAGATTACCGTGAAACGCATTATCTCCTTGCTTCTGAGTCTGATGATGGTTTTCAGCCTGTTCGCCGGCGCGATGACCAGTGCAAGCGCTGCCAGCTTCGGCGTATCGATTACGCCGTCAATCGCTGTCATTGAGGGTACCGGTTCGGCCTCGTTCACTGTGACAACCATTCTGGACTCGCTTGCCGATCAGATCAAGGACGGCGGCAAGTTTGACCTTGGCGAACTGACCAAGGGCTTGATGGACAGCGGCCTTGGCTTGGACGCGCTTGCAGCGCTTCTGAGCAGTGCCGGCTTCAGCTGGGATGACATTGTCAAATCCATGCAGGAAAATGGAGTCAACATTTCTCAGATTGCCGACATGCTCAAGGGTCTCATGAGCGGCGATCAACTTGATTTCGGCTCGCTGGTCAAGGATCTTATGGGCGACGCCGATCTGCTTGGCATGCTGCTGGGCGCTCTGAGCAACGCCGGCTTCAGCTCGGATCTTCTCAATTCCCTGCTCGCCACCATGCAGAACATGGATACGCAGGGTCTGCTGGAGATTCTCACCGCCATGCTCGGCGGCATCGGTCAGAACAGCAGCGCAAAGCCGCTCGCAGCCGACGAAGAGAAAACAATGCTGGATGCCTCCGACTTCATGGATCAAGTCATGGAGATGTTCGGCCAGTTCCTGAGCGAGGAGCAGATTGAATCGCTCAAGAATACGGTGCAGTCCTGGGCGGACTCCATTCCCCTGCCCGATGCGCTTGCCGCGATGAAGGATGTGCTTGGCGAGGATTTTGATCCGGCAGACGCCATCAAATTTGTGACCGATCTCACGAACGGCGATGTGAATTATACGGAGCTTCTCCAGTCCGTGCTGGACAAGGTCAGCGATGCCGTTGATATGGAAGAGGCCGTCAAGGCCTTCAGCGACGCGCTCGGCACAGATCTGGATCTCACCAAGCTCACCGAGGCGCTTATGAACGTCATGAACGAGGGCTTTGACTTCGACGCGCTGAAGGACGCGTTCGGCGAAGCTGTGGATCTGGATGCGCTGCTTGCTTCTCTGGCAGACAAGCTCAACCTGAACGACGGCGACATTGACGTTCCCGCGCTTGTGAAGGCGCTCACGGATGCGCTCGCGGAGCAGGATATCAAGAACTTCGATTTCGACAAGTTTGCGGAAGCTATGGGCGACGACTTTGATCTCCCCTCCTTCCTGCAGAGCGTCGTGGACAAGCTCTCCGACGGCAAGATTGATCTGGATGCCGTCAAGCAGGCCATGGAAGATGCGCTCGGCGAGCAGATTGATCTTTCTTCCATCATTGACGCGCTGAAAAACGGCCTCGGTGAGGATCTCGACGTCGGAAAGCTGCTCGAGGCGCTCAAGGCTGCGCTCGAGAGCATGGATGTGGAGGTTCCCTCTCTGGACAGCCTGCTCGCCTCCCTCTCCGATGCGCTCGGCACGGAGATCACGTCTGAGCAGCTGGAGCAGCTTGTCAACGCCCTCAAGGACATGATCAGCGGCGATCAGGATTTCAAGGATGTCCTGCAATCCCTGCTCGATAATTTCAAAGACAAGATCAATCTCGACGACCTGTTCTCTTCGCTCCAGGATGCCCTTGGCGAGGACTTCGGCGGCATGCTGAAGGACATTCTGCAGGCGCTTCTGGCCAGCGGCTTCGACTTCAACGAAATTCTCGACAAGCTCAAGGAGCTCGGCAACGATCCGCAGTCGATCATCGACATGCTGTTTGCCGACCGCATCTCCTATCAGTGGCAGAAGCGCACCTCTGACGGCGCGAAGCCTATGGCGGTCGAGGAAGATCTCAACACCTACTCTGGCGCCGACACCCGCACGCTCACCGTGAGCCGCGACACTGCGCCCGAGCAGGACGAAACCCACGTTTATTTCTGCACGCTGACGGTCTTCGGCAGAGAACTCACATCCAGCGACGCCGTTCTGGTCATCAAGGCCGAAAAGGAAGCTTCCGATCCCACCTCGGCTGATCCCACTTCGGTTGATCCCACTACGGTCGATCCTGCCACGGACCCGACGGCAGCGCCGACCGGTCCCGTGCTGGACAACGAGACGCACATTGCTTACATCACCGGTTATGAGGACGGCACCGTGCATCCGAACGGGCAGATCACCCGTGCCGAGGTTGCGATGATTCTCTACCGTCTGCTGACGAACGAGAGCCGCACCGCCTATGGAACGAGCGCGAACACCTTCTCCGACGTTCCTTATTTTGAGTGGTTCAACACGGCCGTCTCCACGCTTGCCAACGCCAAGGTGCTCAACGGTTATCCCGACGGTACTTTCCTTCCCAACGCCCCGATCACCAGAGCGGAGCTCGCCACGATTCTCACGCGTTTGAGCGTCCTTGTGAATATGAGCAAGGAAATCACTCCCGCAGTCTTCTCTGACGTCGCAGATCACTGGGCGGTATCCGGCATCAAGGTCGCGGCGGAGAGCGGTTGGATCAACGGCTATGAGGACGGCACCTTCCGTCCGGACAATCCCGTAACCCGAGCAGAGGCTGTGACCATGCTCAACCGCATGCTCGACCGCAACCCAGATCAGCTGCCCGCAGCGGGAATGAAGACCTTCTCGGACAACATGGATCCTGCCATGTGGTATTACAAGGCCATTCAGGAGGCAGCGAACGGTCATACCTACAACCGCAATGCCGACGGCACGGAGACCTGGGTACAAATCGCGGCATAGCACCGCACATACAATCAAAAACGCGCCCGTCTGAAACATGGCGGGCGCTCTGTCGTCAGATAAAATATTCGATGCACATTTTGGGCACTTTTCCCTCTCCGAACAGCTTGATTCTTCTGTGGAATGTGCTAAAATGAAACCATCCGGATTTTTCGAAAGGAAGGATTACAAACATGATGAAACGAACGATTTCCTGGCTGCTGTGCCTGATGATGGTCGTTAGTTTGTTTGCAGGTACGCTGACAAGCGCCAGTGCCGCAAACACGGGTATTTCAATCAATCCCCCGACTGCCGTCATCTATCAGACCGGCGACGCCGCTTTCACTGTCAGCACCGTGCTCGACTCGCTGCTTGACCGCATCGGAAGCGACAATAACTTCGATCTGGACGATTTGGTGAATAGTCTGAAAGGCGAAGGCCTGAATGTTGACACGCTGACCGACATGCTCAGCGACGCCGGCTTCAACTGGGACGACATTCTCGGCTCCCTGACCGGCGGCGGCTTCAGCATGGACGACATTGCAGGCGCGCTTCTGGATCGTCTGGAGGGCGGCGACCTTCAGCTGGAAAACATTCTGGGCGATCTCACCGGAAACGACAGCACCATGAAGGATCTGCTCAGTGCTCTGAAGGATCAGGGCTTCAGCTCTGATATCTTCAACTCCATCTGGGATCTCATCGGCGGCAATACCGGGTCCAGCGGCGGCATCAGCGATCTGATCGGCGATCTGATCGGCCGCTTCGGCAGAAACGGAACGGGCGCGAAGGTGCTCTCCGCTGCGGACGAGCCGGAGAACAACGGCAGCGTGACATCTATTGTCGCTGCAAATCTGAAGGAGAAGCTGAAAGAGAAATACGGTTCTCTGTTTACCGGCGAAAAAGAGCAGGAGCTCGATGATCTCTTTGCCCAGATAGACGCCGCGACGGATGCCGCCGGCAACATCTCCCTTGCGGACGCAGTAAGCACTATTATCACTAACGAAAACTTTGATTTGGCCAAAACCGTTGACGTCATCATGGACGCCACGAACGGCAACGCCAACTATAATGAGCTTGTCAGCGCGCTGCAGGACAGCACCGGCTCCGACCTGAGTATGGATAAAGTGGCCGACGCTTTCAGCAGTGTTCTCGGCGACAAGATCGATTGGAGCAATCTGGCCGACGCACTGGAGAACAACCTCGCAAACGGCTTTGACGCGAAGGACTTTCTCGACGCCATCGGCTCTGACGATTCCGATCTGAGCGGCATTGCCGACAAAGTTTCCGAAGCTCTCGGCATGGAAGCTGGCTCCATTGACGCCGACGCCGTGAAGAATGCGCTCAACGAGGCGCTCAAGGGTGAAAACGGCTTCGATCCCGAGGCCTTTGCCGCCGCCATGGGCGAGGGCTTTGACAGTAACGCCTTCCTGCAGAGCGTTGCGGACAAGCTCTCCGGTGCGGAAGGCCCCATCGACGCCGCTGCCGTCTCCGACGCGATCGAAGCGGCGCTCGGCGAGCAGAGCGATCCCTCGGATCTGAGCGAGCTTGCCAAGGCACTCAAGGACGCCATGGGCGAGGATTTCAGCGTTGAAAAACTCACGGAAGCGCTCTCCGACGCCCTCAAGGGTGAGGACGGCGAATCCCCCTCCATTGACAGCATCGTTTCCGCCGTGACGGACGCCATGGGCGGCGAGCTGACAAAAGATCAGATTACCGAGCTCGTCAAAGGCCTTTCCGATAATCTCGGCGAGAATCTGGACGTGAATGAGCTCGTCAGCTCGCTGGCTGACGTGCTGGGAAGCGACCTTGAAGTCAGCAAGCTGTTTGACAGCCTCAAGGAAGTGCTCGGCGAGGACTTCGAGCTGAATCTGGACGAAATCGTCGGCAGCCTGCTCGGCGAGGGCACGGATCAAGTCGGATCGTAGCCATGTCGTTCTGTGAGCCAA
>JAZPZZ010000203.1:0-11795 GCA_045544935.1 Oscillospiraceae bacterium
CTATTGGCCAAACTTTAATACGCACGTCATCAAACTATACCCGCTGAGCCCCGCCCGACGACCCAGTCATGTGCGCATCATGTTCGGCGAATTCAGACGCACCCCACGTAGGGACCGACGCCCTTTGTCAAGCCCGAGCCCTCGGCAGAGTTCGCGCGACAGCGCGAAAACATTCAAATTCGTTTTTCCGGCGACATGTGCGGCGGAAAAACTCCCTCGGGCGAGCGCGACGCTCGCCCCTCGCTCAGACCAAGCGGGACAAAGTCCCGCGCGATAAGAGCGAGTATCAAAATAAAGGGCTGTCCAAAGACGGCCCTTCATTTTGAGAGCGAAGCGATTTTTGTTCACAATTTCCCCCTTTTCAACCGGTGTTTTTTAAAGTATAATAGGGAAGATATATGAAGTACACCGAAAGAAACGAGGAAACCTCCCATGGACAACGTCACTCCCAAATATCACCGCATCCTTCTGAAGATCAGCGGTGAGGCGCTCGCCGGCGCGAAAAAGACCGGCCTCGATTTCAACATGATCGCCAGCGTCTGCGACGCGATCCAGCACTGCCGCAATCTCGGCGTGCAGGTAGGCGTGGTCATCGGCGGCGGCAACTTCTGGCGCGGCGCCAAGGACGGCGGCGGCTATATGGAGCGCTCCCGCGCCGACCATATGGGCATGCTCGCCACGGTCATGAACTGCCTCGCCGTCTCCGACGTGATGGAGCAGAAGAACATTCCCGTCCGCGTCCAGACCGCGACGGAGATGCGCGCCTTTGCCGAGACCTACACCCGTCAGCGCGCGGTGAAGCATCTGGAGGAGGGCAAGGTCGTCCTCTTCGCCGGCGGCACCGGCTGCCCCTATTTCTCCACGGACACGGCTGCCGTGCTCCGCGCCTGCGAGATCGACGCCGACGCCATCCTGCTCGCCAAGAACATCGACGGCGTCTATAGTGCCGATCCCCGCGTCGATAAGGACGCCGTGAAGTTTGACAACATCACCTATGACGAAGTCCTCGCGCGGCATCTGGCCGTCATGGACTCCACCGCCACGAGCCTCGCGATGGACAATCACCTCCCGGTGTTCGTCTTCGCGCTGTCCGAGCCGGAGAACATCCTCCGCGCCGTCACGGGTCAAGCCGTCGGCACCCTGGTTGAGTAATCTAAGTTATTTTCAGATAGAGGAGGAATCACCATGTCTCTCGAATACACCGATTTTGAGCGTAAGATGAAGCGCACCTGCGAGTTCCTGACCGAGCAGCTGGCCGCCGTCCGCGCCGGCAAGGCGAATCCCGCCGTGCTTGACCGCATCACCGTCGAGTATTACGGCACCGATACCCCCATCAACCAGATCGCCTCCATCAGCTCTCCCGATCCCCGCAGCCTGCTCATCCAGCCTTGGGACGCGTCCGCGCTCAAGTCCATTGAGAAGGCCATTCTCGCGTCCGATCTCGGCATCAATCCGCAGAATGACGGCCGCGCCATCCGCCTCATCTTCCCGCAGCTGACCGAGGAGCGACGCAAGGAGCTCGCCAAGCAGGTCAAGAAGTATTCCGAGGAGGCCAAGGTCGCCGTGCGCAACATCCGCCGCGACGCCGTCGAGAAATTCAAGGCCGAGAAGAAAAAGTCCGAGATCACCGAGGACGATCTCAAGATCGCCGAGAAGGATCTCCAGAAGCTGACCGACGATTTCATCAAGGAAGTCGAGAAGATTGGCGAAGCCAAGGAAAAGGAGCTCATGGAGCTGTGAAAACCGCCGGAAAACTGCTGATCGGGCTTGCCGCCGCGGAGAGCCTGTTCATTGCTCTGATCGAGATGCGCCACTGGGAGGAAAAGGGCGCCAGCTTTTTCCCCGAGCCGCATGAGGGCTTTTTCCGCGATACCGTCGTCATGGCGGGCAACCAGGGGCTGTATAACGGCTTTCTGGGCGCGGGCATGCTCTGGGGCCTGCTCCGGCGCGATACGGGCGTTTGCCTGTTTTTCCTTGCCTGCATGCTGACCGCCGCGGGCTACGGCTGCGCCACCACGTCCCGCAAGATTATCCTGCAGCAGGGTACGGTTCCGGCCGCTGCGCTGGCAGCCATTGCCCTCGGAAAGTAACACTGACGAACCAAAAGGGGGATTTCTATCCCCCTTTTCGGCGTCGTTTGACAGGAGTCGCTTATGGCTATTTTTCAGAAAAAGAAGGCGGGGGAGGATGCCCCCGCGTATGATCCCGCGCGCCTGCCGCGCCACATTGCCATCATTCTCGACGGCAATGGCCGCTGGGCGAAAAAGCGCGGTCTGCCCCGCACCGCCGGCCATGCCGTCGGCGCCGAGACCGTGCGCAAAATTGCCAATTACTGCAAAGACATCGGCATCGAGTATCTCACGCTCTATGCCTTTTCCACCGAGAACTGGAAGCGCCCGGACGACGAGGTCCATACGATCATGGACATTTTTGAGCGCTATATCATCGAGGCCATCGAGGTCATGAAGAAGGACGGCATCCGCATGGACTTCTTCGGCGAGCTCTCGGCCCTCAGCCCCCGCCTGCAGGAGCTCATGCGCGATGCGCGCGAGGAGAGCAGCCATCACGACGGCTGCCAGCTGAACCTCTGCATCAACTACGGCGGGCGCGACGAGATTCTCCACGCCGTGCGCCGCTATGCCGAGCTCTATCGGGCAGGAGACGCCCCGGAGCTCACGGAGGACTATTTCTCGAGCCTCCTCTATACCGCCGCCATTCCGGACCCGGATCTCATCATCCGCACCAGCGGCGAGCAGCGCCTGTCGAACTATCTCCCGTGGCAGGGCGCCTACAGCGAGCTCTATTTCACCCCCGTCCTCTGGCCGGACTTCACCGAGTCCGACATGGACGCGGCTATTGTCGAATTCCAGCGGCGTGACCGCCGCTTCGGCGGAGTTGCGTCCAAATGACACGCCAACGTCATGAGGGCGCACGAGCGCACCCTCATCGACGGGGCATGTCATTTCTCCTTTGCAAATCAAACCCGCTTTGCTGGGCTTTGATTTGGTAATCCAGAATGTAAGGATTGAGATTTTATGAAAAACAGACTCATCGTGGCCGGAATCGGCATTCCCGCTCTGCTGGCCGTCATTTTCTTCGCCCCGCTCTGGGGCTGGGCCATCGTCGTCGGCGTCATGGCGTCGTTCTCCGCCTGGGAGCTGACGCACACCGTCCTCGGCGAGCGCTTTTGCAAGCGCTTCGGCGTCTATGCCGGCGTCGCCGCCTTTGCCATCCCGCTCGGCACCGTCTTCGGCTATGCCACGATTACGCTGCGCGCGGCCATGTATGCGCTGTTCTTCGTCATGTTCCTGGAGAAGATGATCGCGCTCGAGCGGCGCGGGGAGAATCTCTCCTTTTCCGATCTCGCGGTCGTGCTCTTTGCGGGCATCCTTCTGCCCGTTTTGCTCTCCGCGCTCGTGCGTCTGGGCATGAACCGCCCGAAGGCGGCCTTCATCCTGCTCACGTTCGTCATCGTCTGGATCACGGATTCCGGCGCCTTCTTCGTCGGCAATGCCATGGGCAAGCGCAAGCTCGCTCCGCGCCTCAGCCCGAAGAAGTCTGTCGAGGGCGCCGTCGGCGGCCTGCTCGCCGCCGTTGTCGGCGTGCTGCTCTTCGGCCTGGTGCTCAAGCTCTGTGGCTGCTGGGTCAAGTTTGGCTGGCTCATCGTCTACGGCGTGCTCGGCAGCGTCGCCGGCCAGCTCGGCGATCTCGCCTTCTCCGCCGTCAAGCGCGAGCACGGCGTCAAGGATTATTCCAACCTGCTCCCCGGCCACGGCGGCATGCTCGACCGCTTCGACAGCACGATCTTCTGCGCCCCGCTCTTGGAGCTGCTGGTTTTGCTGATTCCCGCCTTCGGCATGTAATTTCAAAGAAAACGAGGAATAGACTCTTATGGTACGTTCCATTTCCATCTTAGGCTCCACCGGCAGCATCGGCCGCCAGACCGTCGCCGTGGCGGAGCATCTCGGCCTGCCTGTGCGGGCCATCACCACCAACCGCAGCATCGCGCTCGCTGAGGAGCAGGCACGCCGCCTGCATCCCGCCATGGTCGCCGTCACGGACGAGGCCGCGGCCAAAGAGCTGCGTGTCGCCCTCGCCGATACGGACATCAAGGTCTGGGGCGGTGAGCACGCGCTCGTCGAGGCGGCCGTCATCTCCGAGGCCGATACCGTCGTCACGGCGGTGTCCGGCGCCGTCGGCCTCAAGCCCACGCTCGAGGCCATCCGCAAGGGTAAGCGCATCGCCCTCGCGAATAAGGAGACGCTCGTCTGCGCGGGCGAGATCGTCATGCGCGAGGCGAAGGAGCGCGGCGCGGAGATCGTCCCTGTCGATTCCGAGCACAGCGCCATCTTCCAGTGCCTCACCGGGCGCGAGGGCGAGCTTCGGAAGATCCTGCTCACCGGCTCCGGAGGCCCGTTCCGCGGCTGGACGCGTGAGCAGACCAAGGACGTCACGCCCGAGCAGGCCGTGCGCCATCCCAACTGGAGCATGGGCGCGAAGATCAGCGTCGACTCCGCCACCATGATGAACAAGGGTCTTGAATTCATCGAGGCCATGCACCTGTTTTCCGTCACGCCCGACGAAATTGAGGTGCTCATCCATCCCGAGAGCGTCGTCCATTCCATGGTCGAGCTCGTCGACGGCACGGTCATCGCCCAGCTAGGCGTGCCGGATATGGGCCTGCCCATCCAGTACGCGCTCACGTACCCGGACCGCAAGCCGAGCCGCAGCGACCGTCTGGACTTCACTCAGCTTTCCCGTCCGCTCGAGTTTTTCGCGCCGGACTTTGAAAAGCTGCCCTGCCTCGCGCTCGCCATCCGCTGCGCGCGCACCGGCGGCACTGCGCCGAGCGTCATGAACGCCGCCAACGAGGTCGCCGTGCACAAGTTCCTCGCCCACGAGATCGGCTATAACGACATTTATGATTCCGTCGCCGCCGCGGTCGATACGATCGGCAGCGTCCCGACGAACGATCTGCAGACCATTCTCGAGGCGGACGCGGAAGCCAGAGCGTTCGTCCGCCGGTATTTCGCGTAATTTCCGCATTTTTTCTCCGAAAGGAATTCCCGCATGTATATTGTTCTTGCCATTGTCGCGTTTCTCATCATGATTCTCCTGCACGAGTTCGGCCACTTCATCACCGCCAAGGCCTGCGGTGTGCGCGTGGACGAATTCGCCGTCGGCATGGGTCCCGCCATCTGGAAAAAGCAGAAAGGGGAGACCCTCTATGCCCTGCGTGCCATCCCGCTCGGCGGCTACTGCGCCATGGCGGGCGAGGACGGCGAGCTGCCGGACGATCCCCGCGCCTTCACGAATCAGAAGGCCTGGAAGCGCGCGATCATCCTCGTTGCCGGTGCGGCGATGAATTTCCTCACCGGTCTTGTGCTGCTCGTCATCGTCTTCTCCTCGGCAGGGAAGCTCAGCGTGCCGGTCATCGGCTCGTTTTTTGAAGGCTGCCCCTATGAGGAAAACGGCACCCTGCAGGTCGGCGATGAGTTTTACAGTGTCGACGGCCACCGCACGTGGTTTCCCGCCAACGTGAGCGCCTATCTCGCCCGCGGCGGAGATACGCACGACGTCGTCCTCATCCGCGGCGGCGAGAAGATCTCGCTCGACCGCGTCACCTTCGAGCGGCAGCTCTATCCGGGCGAGACGCAGGAGCTCATCGGTTTTCGCTTCTCCGCCGTGGACGCCACCTTCGGCAAAACGATCGTCCACAGCTGGCGCTGCGCGCTCGATTTCGTCCGCACGGTCTACAGCTCTCTGCGCGACCTGTTTGCGGGCGTTGTCGGCATCAAGGACCTCTCCGGTCCGGTCGGCATCGTCAGCATGATCAACGATGTCGGCGAGACGAGTGAATCCCGCGCGGACGCGCTCATCAACATCTTCTATTTCATTGCCTTCATCTCCGTGAACCTTGCGGTCATGAATCTCCTGCCGATTCCCGCGCTGGACGGCGGCCGCATCTTCCTGCTGATCGTCACGGCCATCATCGAGGCGATCACGCGCCGCCGCATCGACCCAAAGTACGAGGGCTATATCCACACCGCCGGCATGGTCCTGCTGCTCGGCCTCATGGCGTTTGTCATGTACCAGGATTTTGCCAGAATTATTATGAACTAACCGGTTAGGAGTGAGAGGAAACTCTCGCTCCTAACTCCTCACTGTTTTCAGGAGAAAAATATGAAACATACAGATACCAAGCAAATCAACGTCGGCGGCATCCTCATTGGCGGCGGCGCTCCCATTCCGGTGCAGTCCATGTGCAACACCCGCACCTCCGACGCGAAGGCCACCATCGATCAGATCAAGCGCCTCTATGCCGCCGGCTGCGAGATCATCCGCCTCGCCGTGCCGGACCGGGAGGCCGCAGACGCCCTTCCGGAGATCGTAAAGGCGTCTCCCATTCCCGTCGTCGCGGACATTCATTTTGACTATCGTCTGGCCCTCGCCGCGGCGGAGGCCGGTGTGCATAAGATTCGCATCAACCCCGGCAACATCGGCGAGGCTGAAAATGTGCGCAAGGTCGCCGAGGCCTGCAAGGCGCGGCAGATCCCGATCCGCATCGGCGTCAACGGCGGCAGCCTGGAGCATCGCCTGCTCGAGAAGTACGGCCACCCGACCGCTGAGGCGCTCGTCGAGTCCGCGCAGGGTCATATCGACCTGCTGCACCGCTATGATTTTGACGATATCGCCCTTTCCATGAAGAGCTCCACCGTGCCGCTCACGGTCGCGGCCTATCGTCTTGCGGCCGAGACCTTCCCGTACCCGCTCCACGTCGGCGTCACCGAGACCGGCACGGCCTACAACGGCGTCATCCGCTCCGCCGTCGGCATCGGCACGCTTTTGAGTGAGGGCATCGGCGACACCATCCGCGTCTCCCTCACGGCGGACCCCGCCGAGGAGGTGCGCGCCGGCATCTCCATCCTCAAGGCGGCTGGCTGCCGCGCCGAGGGGCTCCGCTTCGTCTCCTGCCCGACCTGCGGCCGCACGCAGATCGACCTGATCGGCCTCGCCAACGAGGTGGAGCAGCGCCTGCAGGGCGTCGAGCGCGATATCACCGTCGCCGTCATGGGCTGCGTCGTCAACGGCCCCGGCGAGGCGCGCGAGGCGGATTACGGCATCGCCGGCGGCAAGGACTGCGGCATGCTCTTCAAAAAAGGCGAGGTGCTCGGAAAAGTCCCCGCCGATCAGCTTTGCGATGCACTCATCAACCTCATCCGCACTGAGGAAGGACTATAAATGACTGAAGAAAAAATACCCTTTTTGGACATGTTTCCGGACGCCGCCGTCTATGCTGACAGCTGCGGCGGTCTGGATAAGGCGGAGGTCTCCGGCGTCACGATCGTGCGTGAGACGATGACCATGATCATCCGCGCGTGGCTGCCGCAGATACCAGCCCCCGCGGAGCTGCGCCAGCTCGAGGAGCTCATCGCCTCGCGCTACGGCCTTGCCGGCGCGGAGCTGCGCGCCGATTATCCCGAGCCGGAGCGCAAGGAGGTCAAGGCCCGCGAAAAGACGCTTATGGGCCGCCCCATCCGCCCGAACGCCTCCATCACGCCCATGAAGGAGCTCACGCTCGAGTCCGGCGGCGTCACGGTCGAGGGCGAAATTTTCGCCGACGACAGCCGCACGCTCGCAAAGCGCGGCGCGGCCGTGCTCTCCTTCAAGATGACGGACTATTCCGGGTCCGTCCTCGTCTCCAAATACCTCCCCGGGGACGCCGACCAGAGCATCCTGGGCGAGATCAAGCCCGGCCTCTGGGTCAAGGTGCAGGGCCGCATCGACTTTGACCGCTTTGCCAATTCCATGGTCCTCCAGCCGACCGCCATCGTCAAGGGCAGCCGCCCCGAGCGCGTAGATACGGCGGACGAAAAGCGCGTCGAGCTCCATCTGCACACGCGCTTTTCCGCGCTCGACGCGCTCTCCGACCCCGGCGATCTCATCGCGCAGGCGGCCAAGTGGGGCCACCCCGCCATCGCCGTCACGGACCACGGCGTTGCGCAGGCCTTCCCGGACGCGTGGAAGGCCGCCAAGAAGCACGGCATCAAGATCATCTACGGCATCGAGGGCTATCTCATCAACGACGTCGACGGCACGCTCGCCGCGCACGGGGGAGAGGACCTGCCCCTCGATCAGGAATACATCGCCTTCGATATCGAGACGACCGGTCTGCGCGTTTTTGAAAACGCCATGACCGAAATCGGCGCCGTGCGCTTTCGCGGCAAGGAGATTCTTGATACGTTCAACACCTTCGTCGATCCCGGCATGCCCATCCCGGAGGAGAACACCCGCCTCACCGGCATCCGCGATATCGACGTGCAGGGCGCGCCGAAACCAGCCGAGGCCATGCGCATGTTCCTCGATTTCTGCGGCGACACGCCCCTCATCGCGCACAACGCCGATTTCGACACCGGCTTCATGTCCGACGCCTGCCATCAGGCGGGCATCCCCTTCGAGCCGGTCTATCTCGATACGCTCCCGATGGCGCAGTTTCTCCTGCCCGATCTCAAGCGCCATAAGCTCGATATGGTCTCCAACCGGCTGAGCCTGCCGGAGTTCAACCACCACCGCGCCTCGGACGACGCCATGGTCGTCGCCCGCATCATGGAGCGCTTTATCCCCATGTTTGCCGAAAAGGGCGCGCATACCCTCGGCGAGATGAACGCCCTTGTAAACGAGGGCCTCGAGCACCGCCGCCGCCCGCGCCACATCTCCATCCTCGTGCGCAGCAAGAAGGGCCTCAAGAACCTCTATGAGATCATCTCCCAGTCGTATCTCAAGTACTTCAAGCGCAACCCCACCATCCCCAAGAGCGTGCTCATGCAGTATCGCGAGGGCCTCATCGTCGGCTCCGCCTGTGAGGCGGGAGAGCTGTTCGACGCCATGCTCTACGGCAAGAGCCGCCCGGAGCTGCGGCGCATCGGCTCGTTCTATGATTATTTCGAGATTATGCCGCTCGCGAACAACCGCTTCCTCATCGAAAACGGCACCGTGAAGGACGATGAGAGCCTGCGCGAATTAAACCGCCGCATCCTCGCCCTCGGCCGCGAGATGGGCCGCCCCGTCGTCGCCACCGGCGACGTGCACTTCCTCCATCCCGAGCAGGAGATCTACCGCCACGTCATGCTCGGCGCGAAGGGCTTCTCCGACGCGGATAAGGAGATGCCGCTCTATTTCCGCACGACGGACGATATGCTGGAGGAATTCAGCTACCTCGGCGAGGAGACCGCCCGCGAGGTCGTCGTGAAAAACACCGTCGCCATCGCCGATACGGTCGAGACCTTCGAGCTTCTGCCGAAGGACCTCTTCCCGCCGAAGATCGAAAACTCCGCCGAGGAGCTCAAGAGCCTCGTCTACGGCAAGATGCACGCGATCTACGGCGAGAACCCGCCCGAGATCATCACCTCCCGCGTCGAGACCGAACTGCACGACATTCTCTCCCGCGGCTACGACGTCATCTACATGTCTGCCCAGAAGCTCGTCGCCAACTCCCTCGAGCACGGCTACCTCGTCGGCAGCCGTGGCAGCGTCGGCTCGTCCCTCGTCGCCTACTTCTCCGGCATCACGGAGGTCAACTCCCTGCCCGCGCACTATGTCTGCCCCAACTGCCGCCATACGGACTTCGAGTCCGGCAAGGGCTACGGCTGCGGCGCCGACATGCCGGACAAGGTCTGCCCGGAGTGCGGCACGGAGATGAAGAAGGAGGGCTTCGATATCCCGTTCGAGACCTTCCTCGGCTTCGGCGGCGACAAGGTCCCCGATATTGACCTGAACTTCTCCGGCGAATATCAGGGCCGCGCCCATAAATACACCGAGGAGCTCTTCGGCTCCGACCACGTTTTCCGCGCCGGCACGATCGGCACCCTTGCCGAGAAAACCGCCTACGGCTACGTCCTCAAGTACGCCGAGGAGCGCGGACTCGATATCCCACAGGCCGAGAAGGACCGCCTCGCCCACGGCTGCGTCGGCGTCAAACGCACGACGGGCCAGCACCCCGGCGGCCTTGTCGTCATCCCGCAGGACATGGACGTCACGGACTTCTGCCCCGTGCAGCATCCGGCGGACGACCCGAACAGCGATATCATCACCACGCATTTTGAATATCACTGCATGGAGGCCAACCTCCTCAAGCTCGATGAGCTCGGCCACGATGACCCGACCATGATCCGCATGCTCGAGGACATGACCGGCCGCGATGCCAAGCAGATCCGGCTCGACGATCCCGAGACCATGGGCATCTTCAAGTCTCCCGCTCCGCTCGGCCTGCCGGACGACGATCCCATCATCGGCAAGACCGGCACCATCGGCATCCCTGAGTTCGGCACGGGCTTTACGCGCCAGATGCTCGTCGATACCCAGCCGGACACCTTCGATGTCCTCGTCCGTCTGTCCGGCTTCTCTCACGGCACGGACGTCTGGCTCGGCAACGCCAAGGACCTCATCACCTCCGGCACCGCCACCGTCGCGCAGACGGTCGGCTGCCGCGATGATATCATGCTCTATCTCATCAGCCGCGGCATCGACGCCAAGGTCTCCTTCAAGATCATGGAGGCCGTGCGAAAGGGCAAGGTCGCCCGCGGCGGCTTCCAGGACGGCTGGGTCGATCTCATGAAGGACCACGATGTGCCCCAGTGGTATATCGACTCCCTCGCCAAGATCCAGTATCTCTTCCCGAAGGCGCACGCCGTGGCCTACGTCATGATGGCCTTCCGCATCGCGTGGTTCAAGGTGCATGAGCCCCTCGCGTTCTACAGCGCGTATTTCTACCGGCGCAGCCAGAAGGACTCCTTCGACGCCGAGATCATGTGCGGCGGCACGATGGCCACGCGCTCGAAGATCAATGAGCTGCAGAACAAGGCCGAGCGTACCAGCAAGGAGGACGATCTGCTCGTCACGCTCGAGGCTGTGTATGAGTTCAACCTCCGCGGCTTCTCGTTCGAGCCGATCGATATCAACCGCTCCGACGCCACGCGCTTCATTCCCAATAAGGAGAAGGGAACGCTCCTGCCGCCGTTCGTCGCCATCTCCGGCCTCGGCGAGAGCGCCGCGCAGGATCTCAAGCGCTGCCGCGAGGGCGGACGCGAGTTCGTCTCCGAGGAGGAGATCGCCATCGCATGCCCCAAGGTCAGCCAGACCCATATGAAGCAGCTTCGAGACCTCGGTGCCTTCGGCTCCCTGCCGGAGACCAGCCAAATGTCTTTGTTCTGACGAGAACTGCCCGTCTTTTCGACGGGCAGTCTCTTTTTGTAAAAAAAGAAGACTTGCTATTGCCAAAACCTTCTATATTTTGTAAAATATCATTCAGAAAACAAAAATTAAAATGAAAGAAGGTACGCTAATGAAAAAGAAGTTACTGAGCGCCCTGCTCACGGTCTGTCTCCTGCTTAGCTGCATGACGGGCATGGCGTTCGCCGCCTCGAGCTTTGTCGACGTCCCGGCTGACGCCTACTATGCCGACGCCGTGCAGTGGGCGGTCTCCAAGCAGATCACCACCGGCACGAGCGCCGCGACGTTCTCTCCCGACGCCTCCTGCACCCGCGCCCAGATGGTCACGTTCCTCTGGCGCGCCAATTCCGGCAAGGCCGTGCGCGGCTCCATGCCGTTCAAGGATGTTCCCGCGGACGCCTATTACCGCGATGCGGTGCTCTGGGCCTCCAATGAGAAGATCACCACCGGCACGAGCGATACGACCTTCAGCCCGGACAATACCGTCACGCGTGCCGAGGCCGTCACGTTCCTGTGGCGCGCCGCGGGCACTCCCGGCACGTTCATGGCCAAGCCCTTCTCCGATG
>JAZPZZ010000204.1:0-27845 GCA_045544935.1 Oscillospiraceae bacterium
CCTCTGCGCCTGCGGCAGCAAGACCGCCGAGACCGCCGCGCCGGCAGGCTCTGCTGATGCTTCCGCCGAGGGGCTCCACCACGTCGAGCTCGTTGTGAAGGACTACGGCGCCATCACGCTCGAGCTGGACGCGGACGCCGCGCCCATCACGGTCGCCAATTTCTTAAAGCTCGCCGAGAGCGGCTTTTATGACGGCCTGACCTTCCACCGCATCATGGACGGCTTCATGATTCAGGGCGGCGACCCGGACGGCAACGGCTCCGGCGGCTCGGGCGAGACGATCAAGGGCGAGTTTGCCCAAAACGGCGTTGACAATCCGATCAGCCACGTCAAGGGCGTCATCTCCATGGCCCGCGCCACGGCTCCCGACACCGCGAGCTCTCAGTTTTTCATCACCGTCGCGGACGCCGCCTTCCTCGATGGCGCCTATGCCGCCTTCGGCCACGTGACCGACGGCATGGACGTTGCCGAGCAGATCGCGAAGGACGCCAGGCCCATCGATAATAACGGCACCATCCCCGCCGATCAGCAGCCCGTGATTGAGCGCGTCACCGTGCTTGATTGAGATTCATCCAAGAAAGTCCCGGTTTTCGCTTGGAAAACCGGGACTTTGACGGTTTTCAATCCACCCATTTTGTGCTATAATGCGTCGCTATGAAAACAACACGAAATGAACTGGATATGACGCACGGCCCGCTCGCGGGAAAGCTTCTCCGCTTCGCCGTGCCGCTCGCGCTCAGCAGCATGCTGCAGCAGCTGTTCAACGCCGCCGACCTCGCCGTTGTCGGCCGTTTTACGAATCCGCAGGCCATGGCCGCCGTCGGCTCCAACGCCTCGGTCATCTCGCTGCTCATCAGCCTGTTCATCGGCCTTTCCGTCGGCGCAAACGTCGTCGTCGGCAACCTCATCGGCGCCGGCCGGCGCGAAAAGCTCCCCGACGCCGTGCATACGATCATCGCCGTCGCGCTCATCTCGGGCGTCATTCTGCTCGTGGTCGGAAACGTCGCGGCAAAGCCGATCCTGCTGCTCATGGGCGCGCCGGAGAACGTGCTGAACCTCGCGGTGGTCTATCTGCGCATCTATTTTCTCGGCATGCCGATGATCACGCTCTATAACTTCGGCTCGGCGATTCTTCGCTCCAAGGGCGACAGCCGCCGCCCCTTTATCGCCATGGTCATCGCGGGCGTGCTGAACGTGGGCTTAAACCTCATCTTCGTCATCGTCCTGCACCTGCACGTCATCGGCGTCGCCCTTGCCACGGTGATCTCCAACTGCCTCAGCGGCGGCCTCATGGTCTGGTATCTCATGCATGAGGAGAAGGCGTTCCGCCTTGATCTGCGCCGGCTTCGCATCAACCCCTCCATGCTCAAAAAGATGATTCAGATCGGCCTGCCCGCTGGCCTGCAGGGCATGGTCTTCTCGCTCTCCAATGTGGTCATCCAGTCGGCGGTCAACAGCTTCGGCGCCGACTGCATCGCGGGCATGACGGCGGGACAGAACTTCGATTTCGTCTCCTACTGCCTGCTCAATGCCTTCGCGCAGGCCTGCGTCACCTTCACCTCGCAGAATTACGGCGCGCAGGACGCCGAGCGCTGCAAGCGCGTCTGGCGCATCTCCATGGCCATGGGCGTCGGCATCGATATGCTCTTCATCGCCATCCTCTATCTCTTCCGCTATCAGGTCGTGCAGCTCTTCACCACCGATCCCGAGGTCATCCGCTTCGCGATGGTGCGCGTCAACTACGCCTTCACGCTCCATTTCCTCTGCGCCACCTATGAGATCACCGCCGGCGCCCTGCGCGGCATGAACCGCTCGCTCATTCCGGCGCTCATCTCCATCTTCGGCACGTGCGCGGCCCGTCTGGCCTATGTCTATTTCATCCTCCCGCTCCACCGCACGCCGGAGGTGCTCATCCTGGTCTATCCGGTCACGTGGATTCTAACCTGCATCGCCATGAACACGGCCTATCTCCTCGCCAGAAGAAAGGCCTTCCTGTCCGAATACGCATAAAAAAGAGACGCAAGCTGCAGCTTGCGCCTCTTTTCTGTTTTTTATTCCGCCGGCGCCGTCAGCGGTGTTTTTGCCGGCATCTCGCCCTCGGTATTTGCCTCGTAGCTCGGGTCAAACCGGTCGAAGTTCGCGCCCCAGATGCTGTGCACGTCGCTGAGCGCGGTGAGCATGTCGTTGTAGAGCGTGTCGTTGATGAAGCCGAGACTGTCGCCCGCGGCGTAGCTGTCGATCGACTTGTGCAGGTCCACGAGCTTATAGCGCCAGGTGCTCATCACGCCGTGGTCCGCCGTGTCCACCATAATCAGCGGCGCGTAGGACACGTTCTTGAGATAAGTCTCGCCCGTGTCCGCGTTCTTCTCCAGCTCCAGCGTCGTTACGCCCGTGAGGTTCGTGTAATGATCGTTCATGCAGGAGAGGAAGTTTCCCATGCAGTAGCAGAGATATCCGGTGTGCTCATGGCCGTCGGCGTCGCGCACCGTGCGCGTCTCCATCGGCTCCGGCACGTGCGGATGCCCGCCGAGAATGAGATCCACTCCCTGCGCGAAGAGATGATTGGCCACCTCATACTGATAGTCCACCGGCGCTGTATGATACTCCAGACCCCAGTGGATGAACACCGCGATCATGTCCACGTTCAGATCCTTCGCGGCGGCGATGTCCTGATCCAGACCGGTGAGATCGAGCTCGTCAATGTTCGCCGCGTCCATCTCCAGATAATCGCGGAAGAAGATGTTCGTCGCGTACGGAAAATCCGTCACGGGAAAGCAGTTCGTGCCGTAAGTGTAGGAGAGAAATGCGATCTTGATGCCGTTGAGGTCCTTCACCACGATGCCGTGGTTGGCGCTGCGCTCCTCCTGTGTGCGATAGGTGCCCACGTGATCGAGCCCGGCGTTGTCCAGCACATCCAGCGTGTTGTCCAGCCCTTCCTTGCGTGCGTCCATGCAGTGGTTGCTCGCCATCTCCACCAGATCAAAGCCCGCCTCCTTCAGATCGGTCGCGAGCGCCACGGGGGAGTGGAAGGTCGGATATCCGGACACGTCCCCCTCGATCGGGAACGTCGTCTCAAAGCAGCAGAAGGCATAGTCCGCGTCCTGCACATACGGAATCGCGCCCTCCATGACGGGCTTGAAGTCATAGCCTTCGCCGGTCTGCGCCTCCTCGTTGATGCCCATGTGCACCACGAGGTCTCCCGCGTAGGCCAGTGTCGCGTTTAAGAAGGACGGCTCCTTCGGCTCCGGCGTCGGCGTCGGTATCGGCTCCGGCGTCGGGGTTGCCTTGGCGGTCTCCGCCGCCATAGGCATCCGGAACGACGCGTCCTCCGACGGCGCGTCCTTCAGCCAGGTGCAGCGCGGCATCGCAAACACGGCGATCAGCGCGTAGACCGCCAGCAGCGCCGGCACGCCGTATTGCTTCGCCAAGGTCGAAAGTGTCGCGCCGTCGCCGAAAAAGGTCTCCAGAAAGGTCTTTCTGCGCGGAGATTTGTGATCTCTGTTTCTGTTCTCATTCATGACGATGACTTCTTTCTTCGCGTAATAAATACAGTATACACCATCCAAACGAAAAAAGCACGAAATACTTGCGTTTTCGCCATATTCTGTCTTATGATGGAAGAAAGCAAACGAAAGGAGCGCCTTCCATGGATTCGAACGAAGTGCTTCGGCAGCTGAAAGAGCGCAAGTCCGTCCGCGCGTTTTCGGACCGCGAGCTCGCGGAAGATACGGTCCGCGCCATCCTCACCGCCGCGTCCAACGCGCCAACGGCGGGAAACCAGCAGCTCTATACCATCCTGCGCATCACTGACCCCGCGCTGAAGGAAGCCCTCAGCGAGTCGTGCGATCATCAGCCCTTCATCGCCAAAGCGCCGCTTGTGCTTGTCTTCTGCGCCGACTGCAAAAAGTGGTATGACGCCTATCGCTCGGTCGGCTGCGAGGCTCGGCTCCCAGGCGTCGGCGATCTGCTCCTCGCCGTGGACGATGCTCTCGTCGCCGCGCAGAACGCCGTCACCGCCGCGTGGTCGCTCGGCGTCGGCTCCTGCTTCATCGGCGATATCATGGAGAATACTGAGATGCAGCGGAGATTGCTGCACCTGCCGGAGTATGTCTTTCCGGCGGCCATGCTCGTCTTCGGATATCCCACCGAGCAGCAGCAAAACCGTCCCAAGCCCCCGCGCGCCGCGCTGGAGTTTCTCGTGCAGGAGAACACCTACGCCCCGCTTGACGCCGCCGCCCTGCGACAGATGCTCCTCAAAAACTGCACCGAGGACACCTATGAAGACTGGCTGCGCGCGTTCCACGCTCGCAAATATGATTCCGACTTTGCCCGCGAGATGACGCGCTCCGTCGCGGTCGCCCTGCGGGCCTTTGAAGGGGGAGGAAAAGATGACGTTTGACCCGCTTGCGCAGAGATACCCCTCTCAGCGCTATCCGATCTACGCCCGCGGCGGCATGGTGAACACCTCCAGCCCGCAGGCGTCCGCCGCCGGTCTCGCCGTGCTGCAAAAGGGCGGCAACGCCGTCGACGCCGCCGTCGCCGCGGCCGCGACGCTCACGGTCACGGAGCCAACCTCCTGCGGTCTCGGGTCCGATGCGTTCGCCATCGTCTGGTCCGCGCAGGAGCAGCGTCTCTTCGGCCTCAACAGCAGCGGCCCCGCGCCGATGATGGCGAGCGCCGAGCGCATCCTCTCCGAAGGCCGTGACAATCACGCCAAAATGCCTGCTCACGGCTGGACGCCCGTCACGGTCCCCGGCGCGCCGAAGGCGTGGGCGGAGCTTGTCCGCCGCTTCGGCAGACTTTCACTGAAGGACGTTCTTGCCCCCGCTGTCTCCTACGCCCGCGACGGCTATCCCTGCGCGCCGAATCTCTCCCTGCACTGGGGAGCCGCCCTCCGGCGCTACCGGGAAGCGCTCACCGGCGAGGAATTTGCCGCGTGGTTTCGCACCTTCGCGCCGGACGGCAAAAGCCTCGCGCCCGGCGATCTCATCCGCCTGCCGGACCACGCCGCCACGCTCGAGGCCATCGGCGAGACGAACAGCGATGCCTATTACCGCGGCGAGATCGCACGGAAGATCGACGCCGAGAGCCGGAAATTCGGCGGCTTCCTGCGCTGTGAGGACCTTGCCGCGTTCGAGGCCCAGTGGGTCGAGCCCATCCGCGTGAACTATCGCGGCTATGAGGTCTGCGAGATCCCGCCGAACGGGCAGGGCATCGTCGCGCTCATGGCGCTGAACATCTTAAAAGAATTCGACTTCTCCGAAAAGGACTCCGTTGAGACCTGCCACCGCCAGCTTGAGGCGATCAAAATGGCCTTCGCCGACGCGCTGCACTATGTCACGGACCCAAAGGAGATGCCCATCGACTATCACCGCCTGCTCGATCCCGCCTACGGCGCCGCGCGCGCCCGCGAGATGACGGACCGCGCGCAGGTCTATTCACATGCCGTCCCGCCCAAAAGCGGCACGGTCTACCTCTGCTGCGCCGACGCGGAGGGCAACATGGTCTCCTTCATCCAGTCGAACTACATGGGCTTCGGCTCCGGCGTCGTCGTGGACGGCACGGGCATCGCCCTGCAAAACCGCGGCGCGGACTTCTCGCTCAATCCGAAGGACGCCAATTTCCTCCGCCCCGGCAAGCGCAGCTATCATACGATCATCCCGGGCTTTCTCATGCGCGACGGCAGGCCCGTCGGCCCCTTCGGCGTTATGGGCGCCTATATGCAGCCGCAGGGCCATGTGCAGGTCGTCATGAACTATGTGGACTTTCATCTCGACCCGCAGCAGGCGCTCGACGCCCCGCGCTGGCAGTGGCTGCGCGACGGCCGCGTCGTCGTGGAACCGCGCTTTGATGAGACGCTCGTGCAGGGTCTTCTCCGGCGCGGCCATGATCTCAGCCGCAGCGCGGACGTCGCAAGCTTCGGCCGCGGCCAGATGATCGTCCGCCTGCCGAACGGCACCCTCGTCGGCGGCACGGAATCCCGCACCGACAGCAACATCGCGTGCTATTGAAAAACAAGGCTGACTCTCTGGAGTCAGCCTTGTTATTTCATTGATCCGCTTCCGGCAGACAGTGCATGTGTGTCTGTCCTAATACCCGAGATCCTTCCGCGAGCCCCTTGCCGCAGCGGATTCCGAAATCCACTGCCCGCAGCTTCAGATAGAGCCGCACCGCGTTTCGCTCGCTGCAGCCCTGTGGAAACTGGCTCGCGTGGCAGTCCAGTGCCTCCAGCTGCCGTGAAAAATATCCTCGCGTGCCCACAAACCGGCTCGGCCGCGCCGTCATGTAAAAGGCGATTGCCTGAACCTGCGCGCACTTCGCGCCGAGGCGTTCCATGATCGGCGCAAACGGAGCGGTAACCGCCAGACTTCGCGCACACTGCCCAACGCGCAGATGGTCCGCATGCCCCTCGCTGCGCACGCTCGGGTCCGGCGCAAAAATTACCTGCGGCTGCGTCTCACCGATCACGGCGGCGACGGCGCGAAGCAGCGCGTCCTCCTCATAGAACCCGCCGTCCTCGAACGGCAGAAACCGCACGTCCGTCACGCCGAGGCGCTTTGCCGAGGCAATGGCCTCTTTCTGCCGGATCGAAATCAGCGCCTCCGGCGTTGTGCCCTCCGGCGCGAAATCCAGCCCGTAGCGCCCGTCCGTGCAGATCAGAAAGGTCACCTGCTTTCCCGCGGCTGCGAGCTTTGCCGCCGTCGAGCCCGCGCCGATCTCAATGTCGTCCGGATGCGGGCCCAGGAAGAGAAAGCGGTCAAACTGCTCGAGCTTCGGCAGGGGAGCGGCAAAGCGGAGAATGGCTTTTGTGATGCTCATGCCTTTGCCTTCCTCTGCTCCAGCTCGGCACAGATGCGCTCATACTCCGCCTCGTCCAGCTTGTAGCGCCGCTGGTAGAGCACGTAGGAGGCGAACATCAGCGTGCAGGGCAGCACGGTCATCACCAGCAGCAGCCCCACGGACTGCCCGTGGTGCACACCCTGCAGCAGAGCGGTGATCGCGTCGGCCTTCTGCTCCGAAGTGATCGCGCCCTGATTCGCCTGCTGCTCAAAGCCCGCGATGCCGTTCGTGTATTCGAGGATGTGGAACGTGAGATACGTTGCGTTCGCGATCGCCACGGTCAGCGCGGATGCCAGCTTCGTCAGAAACGGCCGCAGGGAGGACACGATGCCCTCGTCGCGCGTGCCGTGCTTGAGTTCGTTGTATTCCACCGTGTTCATGATCGAGATCATCATGATCAGATAAAAGCCGTATTGCCCGAAGTTCGCGAGCATATAGCCCACCGTGATCAGTATGAACTTCGGCATGCCCGCGCCGGGCATCAGCAGTCCCGGCAGCAGCATGACCGCGTAGCCGACGATCCCCACGAACATCAGAATGTCCATCAGCTTTTTGCGGTTCATGCGCCGCGAGATCGCGGGATAGAAGATCATCAAAAACGCCGTCACGAACATGCCGAGCATCTGAAACGCCGTGAAGAAAATGCCCTTGTAGCCGAACTCCACGTAGATATAGGTCTGACCGATGCCGGACATGACGATGCCGTTGCCGATCTGCTGCAGCAGAAAAATGAGCGAGATCCACAGCAGCTGGTCGTTGCCGGTGATCGTGCCGATGATTTTCTTAAAACTCACGGGCGGCGCGGGCTCGTCGCCGTAGTCGCGCAGCTCCTTCACGCCGAACACCGTGAAGGCAAGGAAGATCGGCGCGATGATCGCGATCGCGAGCGCCACAAGGCCGTAGGCCGTCACGGCGTTGCCGCCGAGCGCGTTGTCGCCAGCCGTGAAGTTTGGGATCAGCGACGCCGCGAGCACCCCGCCGATGCCCGCAAAGAGCGTCGCGCGCGAGGTCAGCTGGTTGCGCGTGTTCGCGTCCGAAGAAAGCGCCGGCACCATGCCCCAGTAGGCAATGTCGTGCATTGTGTAGGTGATGCTGTAGAGGAAGTACATCACCCCGAAAAACCACACGAACTGCCAGCCCTGCAGCTTCACGTTGAACGTCGCATAGACCACGAGCGAGGTCGTGAGAATGCCGATCACGAGCCACGGCTTGAATTTGCCCCAGCGCGTGCGCGTCCGCTCGATGATGTTTCCCATCACGGGATCGTTCAGCGCGTCGAAGATGCGCGCCGCCACCATGATCGCCGTAATCGCCGAGAGCTGTGCCGCGTTCAGATTTCTCGTAAAGAGCACGAACGTCAGCAGATAGCTTGTCACGAGGTTATAGACCATGTCGCGTCCGACGGTGCCGAGCGGGAACATGATCAGATTGCGTTTCTGAATTTTCGCGTTGTCCATGGTATCATCTCCCATCACTGCCTTGATTGTACCAAGCTTTTGGCGCAGATGCAAGTAATGTCATCCTGAGCGGAGCGCGCAGCTGCGGTCCCGATCTGTCATCCTGAGCGGAGCGCGTCAGCGCGGAGTCGAAGGATCTTGGCGCCGATTCCAAAGAGAACAAACAATTCAAACGAATTGTGTTGAATATCAGTTGTGCAGAAAACCAATGTATGTTATATTGAAACCACCGCAGGTGCCGCGCCTCGCGGAAACGTCAATGAACTGGGAGGGCTGACCATGTTTGTATTCTGGGGCGACGGATCTCAGGCGTCCAGAGATCTGGTCGACAGCATCCGTGTCCGAAGCACGGAAAACTTCAATTGGACGTTCATCTTCATTCTCGCGGTTGTCTTCTATATCTACTGGACGGAGATCCACAAGAAAAACACCGAGGCCGTCTGCGCCGGTCTCGCGCTCTACGGTGTGCACTGGCTGTATGAAATCTGCAATGCCATCATCGCCAAGATCGCGGGCTATCCGCTCTGGTCGGTCTCGAACGATTCGACCACCTTCATCCTGCTCATCGGCGTGTGCTGGGAGCTGTCGATGATGTTCTCCATCGCGGGCATCATCTCCTTCAAGATGCTGCCGCATGACCGTACCAAGCGCTATTTTGCCAGAAACGGCAAGGGCGGCGTCAGCTGCAAGCTTGTCGGCGCGCTCGAAATGGCGCTGCTCTTCGCCCTGTTCGAGTCCTTCCTCGCCGGCACGAGCAACCATTCCTTCATCTGGGTGTATAAATGGTGGGGCGTCCTGCCCGTGTTCATCACGACGTATATCCCGTTCTTCCTCGCGAGCAACTATGTGCCGGATATGGAGCCGAAAAAGCGGACGCGCTTTCTCGTCTGCCTCTGGGGCCTCGTCGCGCTGCTGCTCATCATTCTGATCCCGGCCGGCGTGATCTAAAACCAAAAGGAGCTGCAGCCGCAGCTCCTTCCATTTCAGGAGAAGATACTTATGCCAGATAAGCCGATTGTTCCGAACGTCTCGCAGACGTTTTATGACCAAATAGCCGAGCAGTACGACCAGTTCTATCAAGACTGGGATGAGACGGTGCGCTCGGAGGCGCAGTTCCTGCAGGACCTTTTCGCGGAGTATGGCTTCGATTCCGCCGCGCGGATTCTCGACTGCGCCTGCGGCATCGGCACGCAGGCGATCGGCCTTGCCGCCCTCGGCTATGACGTAACGGGCTCCGATCTCAGTGCCGGAGAACTCGCGGAGGCAGAGCGCCGCGCGGCGGAGCGAAAGGTCAAAATCCGCTTCGAGCAGGCGGATTTTCGCGCGCTCCCTTCTGTCTTCTCCAAGCCCTTTGATATTGTCATCGCCATGGATAACGCCCTGCCGCACATGCTCACCGCAGCAGACCTTCAAACGGCGGCGCAGAGCATCGCCGGGCAGCTGCGCGAGGGCGGCCTCTTCGTCGCGAGCATCCGTGATTATGATCTCATGCTCACTGAAAAGCCCGACCACTCCGCGCCCTATGTGCACAGGACCGAGCAGGGACGGCGCGTCCTCTTCCAAACATGGGACTGGCACGGAGAGAATTATCAGTTCATTCAGTACATCATTGACGACGGGGAGACCGTCTCCGTCAGCAAGTTCGAGTGCGAATACCGCGCCGTGCGCCGCGCGGAGCTCACCGCGTGCCTGCGTCAGGCGGGATTCCGCAAGGTCCGCTGGCGCATGCCGGAGGATACGGGCTTTTATCAGCCCATCGTGATTGCGAGGAAATAGCGCATGGGAATTTTGGTCACTGCTTTTACTCCCTTCGGCGGGGATACTCTCAACGCCTCGCAGGAGATCTTGAATGTGCTCCCGGACGCCCTCGGCGGCGTCCGGCTGGAGAAGCTGCTGCTGCCGGTGTCCTTTCGCGCCGCGCCCGGTCTCGCCCTCGAGACTGCGAAAGCATTTCGTCCGGAGGCCATCGTCTGCCTCGGGCAGGCCGGCGGACGCGACGCCGTCACGCCCGAGCGCGTCGCGGTCAATCTCATGGACGCCGCCATCCCCGATCACGACGGCTTTCAGCCCGTGGACGCGCCGATTGTCCCGGAAGGCCCTGCGGCGTATTTTTCCGCCCTGCCGGTGAAGGCCATGGTCGCGGCCATGCAGCGCAGCGAGGTTCCGGCGCGCCTGTCCAACACCGCGGGGACCTACGTCTGCAACTGCCTCATGTATTCCATGCTTCACCGGATTCACGCCATCCCCTGCGGCTTTATCCACCTGCCGTATCTCACCGAGCAGGGGAAGGGGGAGATGCCGTCGATCTCCAAAGAATGTGCCCTGCGCGGCGTCATCGCCTGCCTGCAAACACTGTGAGGGGAACTTATGCTCTATATCACTCGTCATGGACAAACAGAGATGAACAGCCGCCACGCCCTGCAGGGGCGGAGCGACTTTGCGCTCAACGAGGCCGGCCTTGCGCAGGCGCGTGCCGCCGCCGAAAAGCTGCGCTGCGTGCGCTTCGACCGGGTCTGGTCCAGCCCGCTCCGGCGCGCCGTGCAGACCGCCGAGCTCCTCGCGCCCGGCGCGGAGATCCGCATCGATGAGCGGCTCATCGAGATGGACTACGGTCCCTACGAGGGCGTGGATCTGCACAATCTCCCGCCCGAGATCCTCACGTTCTTCAGCGACTTTCAGCGCAATCCCGCCCCGGCGGGGATGGAGCAGCTCGCGGATGTCGTCGCGCGCGTCGGCGGCTTTCTGGAGGAGCTGCGGGGAGCGAAGGGGAACATTCTCATCTCCACGCACGCCATCGCCATGAAGGGCATTCTCGAATACCTCTCGCCGGATTCCAATGGCGCTTACTGGTCCAAATTTATTGGCAACTGCGCCGTATATATCTCGCAGAATGAGAACGGACAATTCACCGTTCCGACGGAACTGAAATAAAGCCGTAGGGGCGGAGATCATCCGCCCACAAACCTACGTTGGGGAGAATCCGCATGAAAATGATCCCGCTTGCCAAGCAGAGCAAGAAAAAGCAAAAGCAGTACCATGCGCAGAAGCGCGGCTCATGGAACGGCCTCTCGCCGGTGTCCCGAACAGCGCCGGACCGGAAGAAATATGACCGCAATCGGGAAAAGCAGGCGTTCCGCCGCGATGCTCTTTAAAACCAAAGACGCTGGCCTGCAGCCAGCGTCTTTTCTTGCTTTTAACATTTACATAATATTATTATCGTTAATTATCCGGCGGCCAACAGAAGCTTCTGACTCGCCCGGCTTGTGACCTCGAGATAGTAGGCGAGCTCCGCGTTTGTGAGCTCGTCCTCATCCATCGCGTCGAGCTTTTCGGCAAAGTCCGCGTATCGGCTCATGAAGACGGCGTAGTCTCCCATCATCGCCGCGAGATCTCCGGTGCCCGCGTCCGCGTAGCGCTGCATGAACGCCGCGTATTCGTCGATGAACGCCTCGTAGGAGTCGAGAAATTCCTTCACCTCCGGGCGAATCGCATTCTCGTCCGCGAGCGGCGGGGAAGCGGGAGTTTCCTCCGGCGCGGGCGTCGCATCCGGTGGCGGCGTGCTCGCTTTCTGCGGCCTCGCGGTCATGATGGCCGCGGCCTCCCGCGGCGCCTCGTGTCGGGCGTTTCGCTGTGAACCGAGCACCATCAGCACGATCACGATCAGACCCCAGAACCACCATCTTTTATAAATCGGCTTTTTCCGTTTCAAGCTGCAAAACCTCCTTTTTCAGCAGTATAGCAGAGCGGACCCGCCCCCGTCCCCACCAAAACGGTGGGAACGGGGACGCTTTTCCCGCTCATTCGTCCACCAGCGGCGCCATCCCGTGCGAGCGCAGCAGCGCGTCAACGTCGTGAATGTCCCGCACCCCTCCGGCCAGCGCGGAGAGCAGCGCCGCGTCCCGCGCGATTCGCCCGTGCAGCGGCGCGAGCCCGTAGAGCGTCAGCGCCTCGTTCGCCTCCTCCGGCGTCATCCGCGCCGCGATGCACAGCCGCAGGATCACGTTTCGATTGCGCGTGTGCTTCTCCTGCGCAATCAGCTTGTAGCCGTAGTTCTCCGAGAGATCCGCCGCGAGAAAGAGCTCCTGCTGCAAAATGCCCTTCTCCCGCAGCTTGCGGCGCATGTAGGCCGCAAATTCCCGTCCCTCCGGCAGCAGGTCGCCCCGGATTTGCGCGAGATATCCTTCCAGCTCCTCCGGCGCAACGCGCGCCGCCTCCGCCGTCAGTCTACGGCTTTCCTGTTCGTAGTTCATCTTTTTTACATTCCCTTTCAAGAAGATGAACGCCGAAGCTTCGGCGTTCTCTAATAGGGCATGTAAATTTCGCGGGGCAGGCAAATTCGTACCGTTCTTTCCCGGGAACCTTGAATTAATGTTTTGCATTCCCCGCAGTTCGTGCTATAATCCGCTTAACCGGTTTTCAAACGGAAGGGAGGTGCGCGCCGTGTTCGGAATCTCAAAAGCCCCGCTGCGGGACAATGCTTCGCCCCGCGCCATTCTGCTCCATATGCTCCTTGCGGCGGTCGCCCTCTTTGCCAACGGCTTCGGAATCTACCTCGCCATTCAGGCGAACATCGGCGTCGGCCCGTGGGACGTGCTGAACCTCGGCGTGGCGAACACCTTCGGCGTGCTCTACGGCACGGCCTCCGTCACGATCGCCTTCGTCATCCTCATCATCGACGTGCTCCTGCGCGAGCCGATCGGCCTCGCCATGTTCATCGACGCCGTCGTCGTCGGAAAGTCGGTCGACTTTTTCAACCACCTCGGCCTTGTGCGACCCTGCTTCTCGCTTCTCACGGGCGTCCCGCTCATGCTGCTCGGCCTGTTCATCCTCGCCTATACGCAGTATTTCTATATGGCCGCCGCGCTCGGCTGCGGTCCGCGCGATACGCTCCTTGTAGGCCTTGCCAAGCGCGCAGGGCGCATTCCAATCGGCGCGGTGAGCATCGCGCTTTTGAGCGCCGTCACGCTCGTGGGCTGGCTCCTGGGCGGCCCCGTCGGCGTAGGCACGCTCATTTTCGCCTTCTGTATGGGGCCCATCATGCAGTTTGCCTTCCATACCGTTCATTTTGACGCCACGGCCATCCGCCATCAGCACCTGCTCGAGTCGCTGCGAATCTTCCGAAACAGGCAGGTGGCCTCATGAAGCGGCGTCTCGCGGCGCTGCTCTGCGTGCTTGCGCTGCTGCTTTGTGCCTGCGGTGAATCCAACGCCGTCCCGACGCCGGCGCCGCTGCCAGAGTCGGAGGGCCTGCGCATCGCCGTCGCGTCGGATCTGCATTTCGACCCCGACAATACCAATAAGCGCGCTAGCCTCGGCGCCGTGGCCTATAACCCGGAGCTGATTGACGCGCTGCTCTATGACGCGGCAGAGCAGGGTGCGGAGCTTCTGCTTCTCACCGGCGATATCGTGAATCTCGGCAAGCGCGAGCACCATGAAGCCCTCGCCGAAAAGCTCCGCACCGCGGAGGAGCGCGGCCTCACCGTCTTCGCCCTGCCCGGAAATCATGACCTCGCGCCCGTCAGCCAGCGCGAGTTTGCCGAGCTCTATGCCGATTTCGGCTATCGCGAAGCCTTCAGCCGCGACCGCGCCTCACTCAGCTACTGCGTCATGACGGACGACCTTTGCCTTCTCATGATGGACACCGCGGGCTATGACCGCGCCGCCATCGACCTCGCGGACGCGCCGCAGCGCACGGATGACGAGGCGTTTCTCTCCGACCTCACGCTGCAGTGGGCCGAGGAGATGCTCACCGAGGCGCGGCGGCGAGACCTTCCCGTCCTCTGCGCCGGCCACTATAACCTGCTCACCGCCGAGGGGCGGGACCCCTCACGCAGCGGGCTCTATCTGGAAAACGGCGAGCGCTTCGCGCAGCTTCTGAGAGAGTACCGCGTTCCGCTCTATGTGAGCGGCCATGTGCACACGCGCTATGTCCTTGAGGAAGAGGGGCTCACAGTGCTCATCACGGAGTATCTGCTCTCCTATCCGACCGGCTACAGCATGCTCGATCTCACGCCGGACGCCATTACCTATACGCCCCGCCGCGTGAACGTGGACGCGTGGGCCGCCGCGATCGGGCAGAAGGACCGTGTGCTCCTGCACTTTGCCCGCTGGCAGCAGAAGCAGCTGCAGCGCTATTCCGTTCAAAACGTGAACGACATGTGCGTGCGCAATCCGCTCACGCACCGCGAGGCCAGACGCGCTTCGCAGTTTTTCTATGCCGCCATGGACGCCTACTGGCGCGGCGACCTCGCCGCCGAGCGCGAGACGCTCCTCGCCATGCGCGGGTGCGAGCCGTTTTTCCGCTGCGCGAAGGGCTATGCCTATGAATGGTGGCTGCGCGCGCTGATCGAGAGCGCCGCGCCGGAGCTCGGCGGATTTACAATTTCAATACCGAAAGGGGAATAAGCATGGCAAAGAACGATCGTTTTGAGAAGACCTATTCGCAGGGAACGCTCACGACCATGGAAATCTGGGTGGACCGGGAGACAGGCGTGAACTATCTGTTCCACGCGAGCGGCTATGCCGGCGGCATGACGCCTCTGCTCGACCGCGAGGGCAAGCCGGTCATTACCACGGTCATCAATTGATCTGTCATCCGCAATGGAAAACGAGGAAACAGAACGCCTGTCGGTCAGACGGCTGACAGATTTCGCGCAGATCGAAACGCTCTACAAAACCCGATTGAAGCAGGATTTTGCGCGCAATGAGCTGCGTCCGCTCGCCTCCCTCCGTCGCTCGTGGCAGCGCGACGCCTATGATTGCTACGGTCTCTTCGACGGGGAGACGCTGCTGGGCTACGCCTTCTTCGTCCGGCTCGGGCAGAACTATCTCTTCGACTATCTCGCCATCGCCGCCGAGCACCGCGACGAGGGGCTGGGCTCCGTCTTTCTGCAAAAGCTGGCCTCCCGCCTCACGGACGCCGACTGTGTCGTCGGCGAGGTGGAGGACCCCGACCGGGCGAAAAATGATGAAGATCGGGAACTGCGCGAGCGCCGCCTGCGGTTTTATCTCCGCAGAGGCTACCGGAAGACGGCGCTGACAAGCCGCGTCTTCGGCGCGGACTACCGCATCCTCGAGGTGCCGACGGGAAAAACACACGCCACGGACGAGCTGCGCGCGGTCTATACCGCGCTCTACGAGAGCATCCTCCCGGGGCTGTTTTTCCGCACGCAGTTCAAAGTTTTTTGATTCAGAACTGGAGTGTTCACCATGCTGCTCTATATCAACGCCTGTGTTCGCACAGAATCCCGCACGAAGCGACTGACCGATTGCCTGCTCTCCGCGCTGCATGAGCCGGTGACGGAGCTGCGTCTGGAGGACGTCTCGTTCCCGCGCGTCGACGAAGCCTTTCTGCAAAAACGTGATCGGCTGCTCGCAGCGCAGGAGCTCGATCATCCCATGTTCGACCTCGCCCGCCAGTTTGCCGCGGCGGATACGATCGTGATCTCGGCCCCGTTCTGGGATCTGTCTTTCCCAGCGGCGCTTAAAGCGTACCTCGAGCAGATCAACGTCGTCGGCGTCACGTTCCGCTATACACCGGACGGCATTCCGCAGGGCCTCTGCCGCGCGAAGAAGCTTTATTATGTCACGACCGTCGGAGGAGAGTATTATCCCGAGAGCTTCGGCTTCGGCTATGTCGAGGCGCTCTCGAAGAACTTCTACGGCATTCCGGAGGTCGAGCTCATCAAAGCGACCGGCCTGGACATTTGGGGCGCGCCGGTGGAAGAGCTCCTGCGCGCGTGCGAGGATGAGATTCAAAACAACCATCATCATACAAAGGAGACATAAGAATGGAAATGATTCAGAGCTTTTCCGTCGACCATACGCGCATCGTCCCCGGCATTTTCACGAGCCGCGTGGACCATCTCGGCGTCGAGACGGTCACGACCTATGATATCCGCCTCAAGCGCCCGAACCGCGAGCCGGTGCTCGACGTCGCTGCGATGCATTCGCTCGAGCACATCATCGCCACGAATCTGCGCAATGACCCCGAATGGAAGGATGAGGTCATCTACTGGGGCCCGATGGGCTGCCTGACCGGCTTTTACCTCATCCTCAAGGGCAACCGTGCGCCGCAGGAGCTCCATGCGCTGATGCTGAAGGCCTTCCGCGCCGTGGACGAGGCGCAGGAGGTGCCCGGCGCCGCCGCCGTCAACTGCGGCTATTACCGCATGCACAATCTCGATATGGCCAAGTGGTACGCGAAGGAGTTTGCCGATTATCTCGAAGCAAACGCCGAAAATGAAGCGATCTTCTCCTATCCCATGACCGAGCGCCTCGTCACGGACGACGGCCAGCATTTCTTCGATTCCTGAAAAACTGCGTCATGCATAAATGGCACCCAAAGCAAACGGGTGCCATTCTTTTTATCTGTATAATTAACATAATATAATTATGGTAACTTATTGTGGATAAGAATCATTTGTAATCCGGGGAATTAAATTGTACCAGATTTTTGGTAGTCTGATATCAACCCAAAACCGTGTTCAAACCCAAACTGACAGATTGGAGGCCGTCATGATTTATCTGGAATCCTTTCATATGCCCAGCCGCGAGGAAGAAGAGCGGTATCTCGACCCGCAGGCAAACCCGATCCACCGCCGCACCTGCTATACGACGAAGTATCCCTTTTGCGTCTTTCCCATGCGCGGTCTGCCGGACGAATGGCAGTTTGCGCCCGTCACGATCTTCTATGGCGGAAACGGCAGCGGCAAATCCACCATCCTGAACGCGATCGCAGAGAAGCTCGGCGTCGAGCGCGGCGCGGTGTATAACCGCTCGGACTTCTTTGGGGACTATGTGCAGCTCTGCCGCGCCGAAACGGCGCGCCGCGTGCCGATCCCAAAGGACAGCCGCATCATCACGAGCGACGATGTGTTTGACTATCTGCTGGATATCCGCAGCATCAATCAGGGCATTGATCAGCAGCGTGCCGTGCTCTTTGACAAGTGGCTGCGCGACCGGTATGAGCCATATCAGCTCCAATCGCTCGAGGACTATGAGGAGTTTAAGCGCCGCACCGACGCCAAATCGAAAACCCAGTCGCAGTTTGTGCGCGAGCGGCTCATGCGCAACGTCACTGAGCGCTCCAACGGCGAGAGCGCGCTGCTGTATTTCACGGATTCCATCCGCGAGAACGCCCTTTATCTGCTTGATGAGCCGGAAAACAGCCTCTCTGCGGCGCGGCAGCAGGAGCTCAAAGCCTTCCTCGAGCAGAGCGCGCGCTTCTTCGGCTGCCAGTTCATCATTGCCACGCATTCGCCTCTGCTCCTGTCCCTGGAGGACGCGAAGATCTACGATCTCGACGAAAACCCCGTCGAGGTGCGCGACTGGTGGAACCTCGAGACCGTCCGCCTCTATCAGCAGTTTTTCGAGGCGCACAGAGCGTTGTTTTGAACCTGCTGACATGGTATAATGACCCGGAATAAGGAGGGCGCAAGGCTTGATTGGAAACAAAATTATCATCATCGGCAGCCCCGGGGCGGGCAAGAGCACGTTTGCGCGAAAGCTGCGCGACAAAACCGGCTTGCCGCTCTTTTATCTGGACATGCTCTTTCACCGTCCGGACCGAACGACCGTCGGCCGCGAGGCGTTCGACGCGGCGCTGCGCGAGATCGTTCAGAGGGAAGCGTGGATCATCGACGGCAATTATCAAAGAACACTCCCGCTTCGCTTTGAGGCGTGCACCGATGTGTTCCTTTTTGACCTTCCGGTGGAGCAGTGCCTGAAAAACGCGGCCGCCCGCGTCGGCACTGTCCGCGAGGACCTGCCGTGGGTGGAACCGGAGTTCGACCCGGACTTCCGGCAGTATATTCTCGATTTCCCGACCGATCAGCTGCCCGTGATCTGCGATCTGATCGAACAGTATCGCGCGGTGCGGAATATCACCATCTTTTATTCCGCTGCGGAGGCGGACGATTGGCTCTTCCGGATGTGACCTGAAACCATGATCAAACTGAAATACGGCAATACGAATACGTTTTTTATCCGCGGCCTGCTGGTCGATACCGACTACGCCGGAACGCTGCCCGCGTTTTACAGAGCGCTGAAGCAAAACGGCCTCACCGTCCGGGATATCCGATATGTCCTCGCCACGCACTACCATCCCGACCATATGGGGCTCATCGGGGAACTTGTTAAACAGGGTGTGCGTCATCTGGTGATCGACGTGCAGTCGGACGCGCTTCATGCCTCGGACTATATCTTCGAGCGGGATCGCCTTCCGTTCGTGCCGCTGCGTAAGGAGGACGCGACCGTCATCTCCTGCGCGGAGAGCCGCGTGTTTCTCTCTCGCCTCGGCGTCGCGAGCGAGATCATCCCGACCCCGAGCCACAGCCCGGACAGCGTCTCGCTCGTGCTGGACGACGGCAGCTGCATCGTCGGAGATCTGGAGCCCTATGAGTATCTCGAGGCGTATGCCGACAACCCGCAGCTGAAGGCGGACTGGGCGCGCATCCTCTCGTTTCAGCCGAAGCGAATTTTCTTCGCCCACGCCCCCGAAAAAACACTCTAAAGGAGAACCAACCCATGTTTTCAATCTCCTTTTTCGCCGCCGAAGCGGCGTTTACCATCCTCTGGCTGCTGATGAGACTTGTCGTCTGGAAGCGGCAGGGGTGCATTCGCTGGAAGCGCGAGGCTGTCCTGCTGCTGATGTTTCTCAATCTCGCCGTCATCATCCGCTTTGTGTTCTTCCCGAGAGCGCTGGTGGAGGGTCGCGTTCAGCCGCTGGTGTTTGACGCTGCGGCGGTGCTGCCGCTGCGCGTGAACCTGACCCCGCTCGTATATCTGTTCCGGTACGGCAGCGCGCGGGATATCGTGTGGAATGTGGTCGGCAACGCGGTCATGTTTATCCCGACCGGCGTCGTCCTGCCGATCGTTTACCGCAGACTCGACTGCTTCTGGAAGGTGGCCGCGGTCGGCGCGCTCATTTCGCTCTGCATCGAAATTCTGCAGCTGCCCTTTGCCTCCCGCGCGTCCGATGTGGATGATCTCATTCTCAACACCCTCGGCGTCGTGATCGGCTATGGAATCTATGCCGCGGTCAAACGCCTGAAAAAGAAACAGCATACAGAGAATTGAAAAAGCCCCGCCCCCCAAGCTTTGTGAACAGGGGAGCGGCAGTTTCATAGAGAATCAGGAGGTGCGATCATGGACGACTTCTTAGGCTTTGGCGGATTGTTTGATCTGGACGGCGACGGCAGTCTGGACGCGGACGAGACGACGTTTGGGCTCATGATGATGGACGACGTCCTGATGGATGAGGACGCGGAGGAAGAAGACGGCGAACCGGAGCTGATGACCGGCTATGAGCCGGACGATTTCGGCTTTGATGACCATTGGTGAGCAGGGACCATCGGATTCGGAGAACACACAATAGTGCTGGAAAAGGGGAAAAAGGATGAATGCAATTCTGGAGGAGAACAAACGCCGCATTGACCGGCGGCTGGAGGCGGGGCTGGCGCTGCTGCGGGAGACGTATCGGGTGGTGTCCTGCCCGGTGGACCCTGCGCTGTCGGATCCGGTGATCGGCGGACGGCCGCATCACGCCGAGCGCTATGACGTTCAGGGCGTCGGCAACCTTCTGGTGATGACGGTGAAGGAGGCGGAGGCCAACCAGCTCAGCTCCTTTGTCCTCATGCCCTACGCCAAGAACCTCCCGCTGTTCTCTACGGACTATGTGTATTCCGGAGAAAAGCGATTCTTCCTGCTGGAAATCTACGACCTCTCGGTGCGGCACGACGCAGCGTTCGACGCCGGGATCGATGCGTTCCGGCAGTTTGGGGAGAGAATCGCGGACCTGCCGGCCTTTCCCACCCAAAGCGCCTGGTATGACGGCATCCGCCCGGTCTGCTGGGCAAAAACCTACGGCCCGGAGCGGGATGATTTCGCACTGGAGCAGTTTTTGGCATTCCTCAAATTGTTCGTCTCCATGGAGCAGGCCGCGCCAGAACTCACCGGGGCAGATCTGCTGGAGAAGTGGAAGAAAAACAAGGCCTACGCCGATCAGCTGATCGACGCGGGCGGCGTCTCCACCGATCTCTTTACGCAGGCGCTCGGCACGGAGAACACCCGCCGCTTTTTCCACGAGGTTTTCTTTGGGGCAAAGTGGTATCAGCCGCAGCTGCAGCGGATCAACGCGTTCCTGAACTGGCGGGACGCTGACGGCGTCAGCAATCGGGAGAAGATCCGATTGAATCAAAAGGTGATTCGCAGAGTTGCCACGACGGATAAAGACAAAAGCTACGAAGCCTCCGACGCTCCGGCGGAAACCGGCGCATACCCCGCGGGCGTCGTCCTGCGGGACGGGAGACTGATCGGCTTCGGCATCCTTATCTATAACGAGGATATCTACCCGCTCCAGAGCTTCGAGATCTATCTTCGAAGCTGCGGGCTCGGCGGTCCGCTGAACCTCTCCGGCTGCGAGGATCTGCTGTTTGTGGATCTCTATCACAACGAGATTGCGGCGATCGACGTCTCCGGAGACGCCGCCCTGCGGATTCTCGGTGTGCAGGACAATCAGCTCCAAATCCTCGATGTGCGCGATCTCAAAGCCTGTCAGGGCATCGACGCCGGAAGGAACCGGCTCTCCGCGCTGGATGTGTCGCAGAACGCAGAGCTGGTGGAGCTCTATATCAACGACAATGAATTTAAAGCCATCGACCTGACCCATAACCCAAAACTGAAGTACTTCTACTGTCATAACAACCAGATCACAGCGCTGGACACGACGGCGAACCCCCTCCTGCGGCATCTGGACGCCACGGGAAATCCCATGAAGCAGATCCGTTCGCTGGCGCCGCAGCGGGCCGAGCGGCTTCCTCTGGAACTCACAGCAGAGGGCCCCGGTACGATCGGGCTGAAGTTCAATCCGGTCTATAACGTCCAGTGGAAGGAGACCGGCGAGTGGCAGCAGACCTATTTCGCGGTCCCGGAGCCCGGTGCCGCGTTTAAGGGCTGGTACGATCCGGCGGGAGCCCTGCTCTCCGCGGAGCCGGTCTGGCAGGATACTTACGGCAGCGGCCGTGTATTAACGGCGCGGTTTGAACCGTAAGGAGAACCCATCCTGCTGAAAGTCGGAGACGATGGACCGAAGAGCAGCCTGTGTTTACCGAAGAATCGGAGACAAATGGTTCTGCGCGATTGACAGCTCTTACGGGACGTCCCTGTTGGACTAACAAATGCAATAGCAGGGGGGCGGGGCCAAGCCCCGTCCCCCTGTATTCTCATCAATAGATTAACATAATAATATTATCGTAAATAAAACAGCAGGGGACGGAGTCATTGACGTCCTGGCATGATTCCCATTCCTGTCATCCTGAGCGCAGCGCGTCAGCGCGGAGTCGAAGGATCTTGGCACCGACGCACGAAAAAACTCCATGCATGGTTCTCCAACCAGAGTACAGAACAGGCAGGGAGATTGTCGAAATGACAGGCGATATGTTATAATAAATCAATTATATTTTATTAAAAAGATCAACAGAAGGAGGACAGCGTACATGAACATTTTGATTTTGAAAAGCAGCGGCAACCGGAACGGCTCGTCGAACACACTGGCGGACGCGTTCATCCGCGGCGCGAAGGAGAGCGGGCACACGATCACGGAGTATGATGTGTTCCGCGCGGATATTCGCCCCTGCACCGGATGCAGCGCCTGCGGCATGAGCGGCCCCTGCGTGCTGAAGGACGATTATGAAACAGAATTAAAGCAGATGATTCTGGACACGGACATGCTCGTTTTCGTCATGCCGGTCTATTACTACAACTGGCCGACGCAGATCAAGGTGGTCGTGGACCGCTTCTACAGCTTCACGGGTGAACTGACCGCTATGCGGAAAAAGACCGCGCTGATCGGCGCGGCCTGGGATAACACGGACAGCGTATTCGAGATCGTCACGGCGTATTATCATAAGCTCTGCGACTACATGGATTTCTGCGATCAGGGCGTGATCGAGGGCCGCGGCTGCGGAAGCGCGGGTATGACCAAACGCAGCCCTTATTTGCAGAAAGCATATGAATTGGGCCGTTCTCTGAAGGGCTGAGGGGATAGGAATGGCGAAAATCTACGAAATCTACGGCACGGACGCCCACAGCATGACCGTCTCTCTCATGCAGGCGGCGCAGGTCTCCAAGCTGATTCCTCGCGGCGCGTCCATCGCGCTCAAGCCGAACCTTGTGCTCTCCGGCAGCCCGGACACCGGCGCGACGACGCACCCCGGCGTGCTCTCCGGCTGTATCGAATACCTGCAGCAGGCGGGCTTTACGGCCATCAGCGTCATCGAGAGCTCCTGGGTCGGGGACAACACTGAGCGCGCCATGAAGATCTGCGGCTATGACAAGGTGTGCGCAAAATACGGCGTCCCGTTTTATGATCTCAAAAAGGATCAGACCCGTACCGTACAGACCGCTCTGCGCCCGATGGATATTTCCTGCCGAGCGCTGGACGCGGCCTTCCTCATCGATCTGCCGGTGCTGAAAGGCCATTGCCAGACGGCGATGACCTGCGCGCTGAAGAATCTGAAGGGCTGTCTCCCGGACCGAGAGAAGCGCCGCTTCCATTCCGACGGGCTCATCGAGCCCATCGCGGCCCTCGGCGCTGCGCTCAAGCCCGCGCTGGTGATTGTGGACAGCATCTGCGGCGATCTGAATTTTGAAGAGGGCGGCAACCCTGTCCGGACCAACCGCATGCTGCTGGGCACCGACCCCGTGCAGATCGACGCGTATGGCTGCAGGCTGATGGGCCTCCGGCTCGAGGATGTGCCGTATATTTCGCTTGCCGAGCAGTGGGGCGCCGGAAGCACAAGAATTCTGCCGGATGATGTTATTACCCTGAACGAGCCGATGGACGGCGCGGAATACCCGGCGGCGTCGGGTTTGGTGAAGCGTCTGACCCGCGGCGTGCAGGCGGGGAGCGCGTGCTCGGCCTGCTATGCGGCGCTGGTGCGCGCGCTGTACCTGGCGCAGCAGGAGGGCATCCGCGTCCCGGATAAGATCGTGATCGGCCAGAAGTGGAGAGGCCAACACATCTCCGCGCTGGGCGTCGGAAAATGCTGCGCCGGCGCGGCGGACTGCGTTAAGGGCTGCCCGCCAACCCCGGACGAGATTCTGGCCAAATTCAGAGATCACACATAAAATGGCAAGCTTCAGCACAAAAAAGAACACGGGTGAGGGATGTGGAACGATGAAAGAGGAATGCCTGATCTGTAAAGCGCCTCTGGTCTATCTGGAGGCGGATGAGGAAATGCGCTGCGCGATCTGCGGGGGACGGTTTCTCTCCAAGACACGCTGCGTCAATGGCCATTTTGTCTGCAATGAGTGCCACATGGCGGGGCTGGACGCGATCCTCCGCCTGTGCCTCTCGAGCGACTCCAAAAATCCGGTTGAGATCATCCAGACCATGATGGCGCAGCCATTTTGCCACATGCACGGGCCGGAGCACCATGTGATGGTCGGCGCGGCCCTGCTGACGGCATATCAAAACGCGGGCGGGAAGCTCGAGCTGGAGAAAGCGCTGGGCGAGATGATGAAGCGCGGGAAGAGCGTCCCCGGAGGCGCCTGCGGTTTCTGGGGCGCCTGCGGCGCCGGCATCAGCTCCGGCATGTTCGTGTCCATTCTCTCCGCCTCCACGCCGCTGACGGTGGAGCCCTTCGCCCTGTCGCATCAGATGACGGCGAAATCGCTCTCCGCCATCGGGGAGATCGGCGGTCCGCGCTGCTGCAAGCGGGATTCCTATCTCTCCATCGAAGCCGCGATTGACTTTGTCGCGGAGCACTTCGGCGTGCAGATGGAAAAAACAAAGATCGTTTGTCACCACGCCGCGCAGAACAACCAGTGCATCGGCAAGCGCTGCCCGTACAGCAAAGAATAAAAGAATGACGCTCAGCAGTACCAACTGAGCGTCATTCTTTGCTCGATAAATTAACATAACATAATTATCGTAAATTAATGCCGTAGGGGACGGCGTCCTCGACGTCCCAGCAGTATCATCCCAGATGCGCATGGACCTTGGCGAATCCGCTCCGCCCCACCTGTAGGGGCGATTCACGAATCGCCCGCGCAGCAAGCACCCTATTTCACCGCCATACCTCGGCGCCATCGCAGAATTCAAAATCCTGTCATCCTGAGCGCAGCGCGCAGCGCGGAGCGCGGAGTCAAAGGACTTTGCCACCGATGCACGAAAAAACCTCCCTGCTTGGTTCTGCCACCATTGTACAGAACCAGCATAGAGGTTGTTGAATGTATGAGCGATGATTAATTTTGTTTGCCTGTTGGGAAGATGATGAGCCGAGAATGTGTTATGGTGAATTGATACCAAATCAGCAGGCCATTGTGTTCAACCTCTCTAACGCCAAGGTAGGTGAAAATCTGTACAATCGGAGAGAAATGCGGTGTTAGAGTGGAACGTTTATTACGGTGATTTTAATGCCAAGTGCATAAAAAAGACAAATATCTTCTCGCACTGTGTTGTTTCAGAATTGGCAGATGCGTATAAACAATCAGGAGAAGACAAAGCGCTCTTTGAAGGTAAAGAAAAGCGAATCCTCAGTTTTTACTATTTGTCTAAATGCGAATGGGAAGTCGTTCTGCCCGGATGGCCGCTGTCGGAAAACTTCGATAATAAGAAGATAGACGTTTTCGATCAGATCATGATGAATAAAGAGCGATTTATGGATTACCTGTGGGATCATCGATATGAATTGGAATAGGGAATATAGTGTCTCGCTCCGGGAATATGTGCCGGCGTATTCGGAAAAGGCGCTTGCGCTGACGGATATGTTGAATCAGCGCTTCCCACGTGTTCCATTCACAGTGTTTGAGACAGTGCTTTTGAATGAGTTTTTGAATCATTTGATCGCACAGAACACGTTGTTCGTTCACGCTGAGAAAGATAGCAGCATTTTCCTGTTTCGATATTTGCAGGAGCAGGGGCAGCGCAGACTATTATATAAACCGTCGCTGCGGGATTGTTCCTTGTATTGGGAGAAGGATATCGTTATCATTGCAGATCTAAACGCTGATGCGCCGATCCGAGCCGATGCTCCGCATGTTATCTGCCTCGAAAAGTTGCTGGTAGATATCTACGCAGATAAAATAATCTCTACCATGTACAGCAAGGCGGAATACGCTTCGGTGTTGGAGCAGGCAAAGCAGCATTATTATTTGGACAGCACCAAAATGCTAGTGGAATTGATTGCGTCTTTCAGCAGCTTCTGTTTCTGCGTGATGAGATCGGTGTTGCCGGGGTCGAGTTTAAGAAGGCGGTTGACATCCTTGAGCGCCGACTGTGTGTTTTTGATCGTTGAATTGACGTTTTCAGGGCTTTTTCAAGACCTGTGGTATCGCCGCCGATTTCAACAGTGATTCCTTTGATCCGGCCTGCCAGAGCAACTGCCTCCTTCCGTCAGAAATAGAAATACCCGGATTGCTCCGGGCATGAAAATGGCGTCAGCCGTTTGGCTGACGCCCGTTATGACTTTCTATCAATTATCTTATAACCACTTTTTCCTTTTGAAAAGGACCAGGCAGGCGACTACTATTGCAACGCTCAAAATGAAAACTGCCAGATAACCATACCGCCACTCCAGCTCAGGCATATATCGGAAATTCATGCCATACCATCCTGCTATGAGAGTCAGCGGCATAAAGATGGTTGTAATGACTGTAAGCAGCGTCATCGTCTTGTTCTGACGAACTTCTAACTGTGTGTTATGAAGATCCCGAACCTGAATCGTATAATCGCGGAGAGATGTTGCCGTGCTGTGTCGTCTGGTTAAATAGTTCATGAAAAGGTGGATATAGCGTAAGTTATCTTCACTGAAGAAGCCATTTTCATTCTCCTCCAGTTCCTGTGTCATATCCATGAGCTGCTCATAATGAACAAGGAGCCTGCGGATATCACTGCGAATCTCGTTGACCCGGGCCAGATTCCCCTGGCCATCAGAAGACAAGACCTCATCCTCGATTTGATTCAACTCAGATTCGTAGCGCTCCATGATCGACAAATCTCGCACAACGATCTGTTCCAGAAAATCATGCAGGAAACGTTCCAGACTTGGTTCACGCCAGCGCTTTGTGCGGCGAATGAAATCGATCATCTGTTCCGCCTTGCCGCTGTCATCGATGAAAACAACGCCTTTTTCATCCAGGGCAAAGGCAAAACAGAATTCTTTTTCTCTCAGATCCTCCCGGTCAGGGATCTGAAAGGATCCGGTCAGCGAGTCATAGTTGACTTCCGCCTTGGTGTTGTGGATGTCTCGGGTATCCAGATCAAGCTCGATGCCCATATCGAAGCTCTCACGTTCAAGCTCCCATTCAGGCGTTGTCAGCACGGCAACAAACTGGGTAGTCTCATTTCCGAAAATATCTGGCTTTGCACAAGGCTGTATGGTCTCTCTTAAAAGATAGTAGCTCATAGCTCCATTTCCTTTCTTGATATGTCCGGAAAATAAACTGGATTGCCTGACTCTTCTAAGATGAGTTTTGCTAACTGTCCTTTTTTAGTAACATAGCTTACGTGACCGGCACCATCGATGATTCTTAGTTTAGATCCCGGAATCGAAGCAGCGATGCATCTGGTTTCTTTTTCCAGAATAATATCTTTGCTGCCCGCGATCACCACGGTGGGGGTGCAAATGGTGCCAAGCTCTTCCGGGGTTATATTTGGTTCCGTGAGCATCAAACGCAGTCTCGGAGATTTTTTGACCGCAAATACCACCTTTAAGATCGTCCTCATCCAGACTGCTGCGCCCTCCGGCGTCATGTTCGCACTGCCGGCAAGCAATAGGCCGATTCTTTCTGTTCTCATCGCTGTCAACAGGCCGATGATCGCGCCGTCACTGTGACCAAAGTAAACGACATCCTTTAAGTCTAACTGCTCCATGAAAGCTACCATATCATCTGCCATATCGGTATAGTGCAGTTCATCAACCTTTGAACTTTGCCCGTGACCGCGAGAGTCTACTGCGTACACGGTAAGGTGTTTGCTGAGAAGCTCTATGGAGTTTCTGAACTCATTATGATCTACTCCGTTACCATGCACCAGTACAAGTGGACGACCCACACCGATTCTCTCATAGTACATTTCGATGCCATTAACATTGATTTTCAAATATATCACCTCGGCAAAAATCTATTTGTCAAGATGGAGTATATCACAAATCGCAGGCTTTCGGAAGCTGCTTTATAGCCGCCCCTGCCTATAAGTGAAGGTCGTTGTCCCTTCTCCCGTAACGGACACATTGTTGTCCCCATGCCGCAGTTCCAGTTCCGGGATCTCCCAGGTTCCCGCACTGACGGATTTATGGAAAGATTCTCCGTCGACTGCCCAGCGCAGTGTTGTCTCTGCGGTGGTCGTGATGACCGGCACTACGGGCATGAAGTCGTTATGCAGAGTAGTTGAAGTTGATTAGGGATCAAGAAAGACGAATATAAAAAAACTCCCTCCGCAAATGCGGAGGGGGTTGTGCTTCAAATGTAAAGATTCACTTGGAAGGCCTCCCAGTAAAGGGCGCGGCGACGCGAGGGATCTTTGTAGAGATAACGCTTTGCAAAG
>JAZPZZ010000205.1:0-9156 GCA_045544935.1 Oscillospiraceae bacterium
TGACGTGCCACTTGGGCAGCACCTCACGCTGCATGTCTCGATACACGGCCAGCAGCGCCGGAATCTGCTCCGGGCCGGGCTTTGCGAGAAGCTCGGAAATGCGCGCGAGCGTGCGCTTTTCAAAGTCTGCATAGAACACGTCGAGCGCGTCCATGCGGCGCGGCGTCTGCTTCAGGCAGCGCAGGAGCGCTCCGGTCATCGTGAGCTTCACGCGCAGCGGAATGCGCCGGTCCGAGGCAGAGACGGTCTTGTTTTGCACGCCGAGCATCTGCTGCCACATGCGGATGAACCGCGCGGAAAACGGCAGCAGGCGCAGCACGCCGTACCAGCTGCTGATGCGGTAATAGACGCGGCCGTTGCACATATCGACCATGTTGCGCACCTCGGGTTCGAGATCGTTCAGAATCGGGCTGTGGTGCGTGGTCTCCTCGAGCAGGGCCTTGAAAATGAGATAATAGAGCTCCTTGACGAAGCTCTGCGTGAGCGGGAGCGTGAGATCCGGATAGCTCTCGACGATGTTGGAGTTATCGAGGACAATGGGCGCATGGTCCGAGAGCGTCGTGATCGGCCGCGCCTGCAGGAGATAGACCGCTCCCCCGCTCACGGCGTATTCCACGTCCGTCGGCGCGCCGAAGAGCCGCTCTGTCTCCAGGCCGAGCGCGACAAGCCGCTCGAGCACAGGCTCGTCCAGCAGCGGCGAATCCTTCGTGCGCTCGAAATAATAAAGCTCGTCGTCCTTATGATAGTAATACGTGGTGACGTCCGCGCGGTCCTCCACGACGGCGCTGCCGAGGCCCTCGCCCACGACGATGACGAGCTCGTTTAAGAGCCCCGTCGGGTTGGAGGTAAAGAGTACGCCCGAGACCTCGGACGGGACCATCGCCTGCACGATAACAGGGGCGTCGGCAGAATCCGCGATCGCCATGCCGTGCGCTTTGGCATACGCCGCCGCGCCTTTTTCATAGCTCACGCGCACGCGCTCGACCGCCGCGGGCACGTCGGCGCGCGGCACGTTCAGGAGCGTATCAAACTGGCCCGCGAAGGAGTGCGCCGCGGAATCCTCGGCGTCGAACGTGGAGCGGACAGCAAAACGCTCCGCCCCGGTAAAATCGAGGCGGATGGCGTCATTTCTTCGAAATACGGCAAATTCCGGAACCGGAAGGCCGTGATCGCGCATACGCGCGAGATTGTCTGCCTTCATGATCAGATCTTACCCACGATGAGGAAGACGACGATCGTGGCGATCATAGTCAGCTCCTGCAGATAGGTGTAGTTCTCCACCTTCGTGACGAGCTTGAAGCGCGTCGGGTCTGCCTTGAAGCGCTGGAAGGTCCAGGTCATCCAGCCGACGAGCAGCGCCAGCACGGCGACGCTGATCTTATTGAGGTTCCAGACGAGGACGAAGTTCGTCATGATATCGAGCAGGATGACAAAAAGCGCAAAGTTCGCGGCCTTCTTGTAGCCGAAGAGCTTGGAATAGGTGACGTATTCGGTCTCGTCCTGCGGGGCGCGGATCTTGCGGGAGACCTCCCAGTAGAGCGCCGGGAAATAGAGCGTGAAGCAGGCAAAGGCGTTGATGAGATCGACCGCCGGAATCTTGTCGGTCTCCGGCAGGATCGCGTTATACTTGATGATCGTGAACGAGATGATATAGATGTTCATGATGAACTGCACGGGGTTGTGCGTCACGAGCGCGAGGGGCAGGGACTTCTGGATCTTATACTTCTGGAAGAACCAGATGGCCATGAGTGAGCCGTAGGTATAGAGGATGACGCAGAAGAGGAAGTTGTTCATGAACACCACGTTCAGAATGAGCGTGAACGGGATGAGGATGCACAGGAAGATCTTCAGATCCTTCTTCGTCACGCGGCCGGACGGCAGCGGGCGGTGCGCAAAGAGGCGGCAGTCGAGCTCATAGTCCTTGAAGTCATCCGCGATGCGCAGCCAGCACAGGAAGCTGAACACGGTAAAGCCGAGCACGAGCTCCTGGATGCCGAGGTGCGGGGCGATGACGTCCCACGTGACGCCGTGGTTGAGCAGGACGATGAAATAGATCTCCGCCGCGATCAGATAGCCGAGGCCGAGGCGCGGCAGGATGGGATACATCTCCTTGAAGTAAATGTTCAATCGTTTCAGCATGGGTTACTTCCTCTCTTTTCTTCCGATCGTATCGCCGAGGGTGACCTTCGTCTCGATGCCCTCGCGGGTATGATTGAGAATATCCTCGTCAATCGCAATGGTCCGCGGCACCAGCAGCAGAATCGTGGAGCCGCCGAATTCAAAATAGCCCTTCTCCTGCATACGCCTGAACTTACGGACGGGGTGGTTGTGGATCTTGCCGACCATGATCGCGCCGACCTCCGCCTGCAGCATGGGGCCGAAGCGCTCGGTCTCGAGCAGGGTGCAGACGCGGTGGTTGCGCGCGTAGACACGGTAGTGCTCCGAAATGGAGCGCACGGTGTGAAGCTCACCGGGGATGGAGACGGTTTTGACCGCCTCTCCATCATCCGGGAAGACGTAGCGGTGATAGTCCTGCACGGCGAGGCGGAAGACGAGGCACGTGCCGCCGGCAAAGGGCGCAAGCGGCATGTCCTCCCCCACGATCTCGCGGAGGGTATAGTCGCTGTGCTTGATGCGCAGCTTGAGATCCGCCGAGACGGGATAGGCCGTGAGCCGGCTGTCCGCAACGGCGATGAGTTCATCAGAGGCGGCATAGGTGCGGTTCACGCGGCGGCGGATGAAGAAATCGTTGAAGCTGCCGAAGGAATCCACTCTCCAGCCGGAGAGATCGATGCCGTTTTGCGCGGCGAAGGGACGGATGTTTTTCCTCGAGAGCGGGCTGTGCTGATAAAGCCCGTAGAGCTTGCTGACGGCGGGGTGGATTGCGACTTTCAGCAGCACGCGGCCCGGCGCGGTTTCGTACAGCACGCGCAGCAGGCCCGCCTGAAACTCCTGCTCCTCCTCATAAGAGCCGGTATCCCGGCGGTAGAGCTTCATCGGACCAGAAGGAGGACGAGCAGCATCGCAAGGCCGACGACGGCAAGCGCGATGGTCGCCTTGCCGGTCGGCTTCTTGACGCGAATGTTCGCCACGAACAGGACCGCCATCACGAGCAGAGACAGCGCGATCGCGAGCACGGGCACGGTGAAGTGCGCAAGCGCCGCGACGGCATACCACATGGGGAGAAACAGCGCAATCATGGTGACGGGCATGCCGCTGAAATACTTGGTGTGGCCGTCGGTGGTGATATCAAACCAGCACAGGCGCGTGACGCCCGCGAAGACGTAGACAATCGCGATCAGCACCGTCCAGACCGTGAGGCTCTGCGCGATGAGAAACACCGCCGGGAAGATGACGAACGAGACGGTATCGGCGAAGGAATCGAGCTGGATGCCGTACTTCTTCTCGAGGTCCGTGCGCGGAAACATGCGCGCGACGCGGCCGTCGAACATGTCGCACACGCCGGACAGAATGAGCATGAGCATCGCAAGGCGGGGTTTTCCGGCAAAGCTCACGCCGACAACGGCGGCGGCGATGCCGAGCATCGTGACGCAGTTTGCCAGATTGTACACGCCGATAAACGGTTTTTTCTTCATTTGTTTCTCTCCGTTCAAAGGTTTTTTCGTATGTGCAGTGTATACAGAATGAGGTTGACGAGGATGTGCGTGCCGGCGCCGAGGGCGATATAGCCGAGATAGCGCGCAAAGGAGATGCCCGAAAAGGCCATGAGCACGAGCATGACGCCGATGAGAGAATCGATCTGGTCGACGACGAAGAACACCGCGCCGACGGCGGAGCGCTCCGTTTTGCCGGGGCGAATGTCCACGCGGCGTTTTACGAAGCTGTTCGGCAGCTCAAAGAGCGCGTAGGCCAGGCCGTAGAGCGTGCCGGTGAGGACATTCAGGCCGAGCGTGTTTTCCCGCACGCGGTAGAGATCGTGGATACCGTTCCATCCGGAGCGATTGCAGACCCAGCCCCAGAACACCTGCGAGACCATGCAGAAGAACACCATGGACCAGAAGCCGATCCACGTCTTATTGTCGCCGAAGATGCGCTTGCCGTCGCGCCAGAGCCGACCGCGGTCGATCGGCGCGCAGTATCGCCGATAAATCGGCGTTTTGACAAAAATCATGTTCAGCACGCCGCCGAAGACAATCGGCAGCATACTGACGTACATGTTCCGAATCGTCAGAAGAAGAGCTTGCGGCATACGAAGATCCCCTCCATGATGAAAAAGGCGTTGCCCGCCATGAGTACGCCCGCGGCACCGAGATCCTTGATGCGGCGGATCTCCGGGTGCTCCTCGGGCGTATAGAGATCGCAGAGGTGCTCGATGGCGGTGTTGAGCATCTCGGCGGAAAACGCGGTGCCGACGCAGATGATGAGCAGAATGTGCTCCGTGAGCGAGATGCGGCACAGGCAGTTGACGATGAAGAAGAACGTGGAGATGCCGAGATAGATGCGGAAGTTCTTCTCCGTGCGAAAGCCGTAGAGCGTGCCGGCGATGGCGCAGCGGACGCTCTCAACGAAGGTTTTGTTCTTTCTCACGTCACTCGGCCTCCCCTTTGCGCAGGCGCATGAAGATCGTGCTGTCCTTCTTCTGCTGGCTGCGCAGCCAGTAGCCGGCGATCAGCGAGGAAAGCATGGTCGTGAGGATGAGCACGGTGAAAAACTCGACGTTGATGATTTTATAGGAATACGCGACGGTGGCGAGCACGATGCCGGGGCCGCCGCGGGCGTTCATCGTGATGGCGAAGTTCACCTTCACGGCGTCGCGCAAGTCGGTAAACTGCAGCATGAGGAACGTGCCGATCCCCTCGAGGCCGAAGGCGATGACGAAGAAGATCGCAAAGCGCAGGAGGGAGAAATTGTGCAGCAGGTTCAGCTGAATGCCGACGAGGGCAAAGTAGATCGGGATGAAGAAGGAAAAGGCGAAGTTGCCGAGGGAGTCCATCGCGTTTTTGATGCGCGGGTCGACGCCGGCGACGGCCTTGACCACATAGCCCACGAGGAAGGCGGCATACATAATGTTGATGCCGACGGTATAGAGTCCCGCGCAGACGAGGAGCAGGGCCACAAAGCTCACGGAGTAAAACGTGATGGGCTTTAAGTGCTGCTCGCGGGGCCTGGTATGGTCGGAAATGATCTTCACGGCGGCGAAGAGGCCGAGCGTGATGGCAACGACGCCGATCATGTCCACGAGCCGGAGCTCACCCGCCGCGGCGATGCGCGTGGCGGCGTTGAGCAGGATCCAGAGCAGCAGGTCCTGGAAGGTGGACACCGTGAGCACGGTGTTGGAAAAGCGCGTGTTCATGATGCCCATATCGAAGAAGATCTTGGAGATGACCGGAATGGACGTGATGGCCACGCCGATCGTGAACACGAGACCGAAGGAGATCTTGTTTCCCATCTCGCCGATGAAGGCGGGCTCGAACATGCGGATGAACGGCAGCGCGCCGAGCATGGGCAGCACCGTCGCGCCGAAGAACACAAAGAAGATGACCCGCCCGTTCGACCGGTCGAGCTCAAGGCGCGTGTTATAGCCCGAGAGGAACATGAGGAAGATCAGACCCAGCTGATAGAAGATGTTCAGCACCTTCCCCTCCTCCGGATAAGCCATGAAGATCCCGCCCATCAGCTCCGGGAAGAAGTGATACAGCAGCGTACCGCCGAGGAGCAGACCGCCGAGAATTTCACCCACGACACGCGGCGCCTTCACGCGCTCCATCAGGGAGCCGACGAGAAAGGCGCTGCCCAATAAAAGAGCCAGAGCGATGAGGGTCGCGACGATCTCATGCTCTGACAGCGTTGGCAATGACATATTTCAGTTTCCTCTCTTTTCACTTATCTCTCTCACCCATACCATATCATATTAAATTGGACTTGACAAGGAGCGTCAAAGTTTTAACAGTGGAATCGGCCCGGGGCTTGGAAAGGTTTGGACTTTATGGTATGATGGTCAAAAAAGGAGGGGTTTTCATGCTGCAAAACGCCATTCAAATCGGAAAGCTCACGCTGAAAAACCGGCTCGCCATGCCGCCGATGGCCACCGGAAAAACCGACAACGGATTGGTCACGGACGAATTGATCGCCTACTATCGCGACCGCGCGCAGTTTTCCGCGCCGGGGCTGATCATCCTCGAGCACGCCTATATCACACCCGCCGGACGGGCAAACGCCGGACAGCTCTCGATCGCGGACGACGACTGCATCGAGGGGCTCTCCCGCCTGGTACAGGCCATCCACGAGGCCGGCAGCGCCGTGATCGCGCAGCTGAACCACGCCGGCGGCAGCGCCGAGCCGGAGACGCCGGGCGTGAACCTCTCGGCGAGCGCGGTTCCTTCTCCCCGCAAGCCGGAGGCCGGCACGCCGCGCGAGATGACCGCGGAGGAGATTCACGAGACCGCGGCGGCCTTTGCCGGCGCCGCAGTCCGCGCCGTAAAGGCCGGGTGTGACGGCGTGGAAATCCACAGTGCGCACAGCTATCTGCTCAACCAGTTCTACTCTCCCATCACCAACAAGCGGACGGACGAATACGGCGTTCAGACGATGGAAAACCGCCTGCGCTTCCATCTGGAGGCGATCGCCGCCGTGCGCAGGGCCGTGGGACCGGACGTGCCGATCGCGCTGCGCCTCGGCGGGGCGGACTATCTCCCCGGCGGGTCGACGGAAGAAGACGCCGTGGAGGCCTGCAGAATGTTCGAGGACGCCGGCATCGATCTCATCGATCTCTCCGGCGGCATGTGCGGCTTTGTTCGGCCGGAGCATCCCGAGGCGGGATACTTCTCCTCCATGAGCGAAAAGGTCAAGGCTGCCGTCCACACACCCGTGATGGTCACCGGCGGCGTCAGGACGATTGCGGACGCGGAGCAGCTGCTGGAAGACAGCAAGGCGGACATCATCGGCGTCGGCCGCGCGCTGTTCCGCGACGCGCACTGGCTGGAGCACGCATAACAGATCAAGGAGAAAGAAAAGATGGAACGAATGGAACGCGCGATGGTCTTTGCCGCCAAGGCGCACGACGGACAGAAGCGCAAGGGCAAAGACCGACCCTATGTGCTGCATCTGATGGAGGCGGCGGTGACCGTGAGCATGATGACAGACGATGAGGACGTGATCATCGCGGCGCTGCTGCACGACACGCTCGAGGACACGGCCACGACCGCCGAGGAGATTCGCGAGCTGTTCGGCGAGCGCGTGGCGGCGCTCGTCGGCGCGGAGAGCGAGGATAAGCGCGACGGCCGCCCACGCGGCGAGACCTGGCGCATTCGCAAGGAGGAGGCGCTGCAGACGCTCAGGGCCGCGCCGCGCGAGGCGAAGATGGTCGCCCTCGGCGACAAGCTCTCGAACGTGCGCGAGATGGCGCGGGACTACGCCAAAATGGGAGACGAGCTCTGGAGCATCTTCCACCAGAAGGACAAGGCGCAGCACGAGTGGTACTACCGCTCCATGCTCGCGATTCTGAAGGCGGAATTCCCGGATGCCCCCGCCGCGCTGGAGCTGGAGACGCTGATTGATTCCATATTTGCATAAGCGCCGAAAAGGACTGCCGCAAGGTGGTCCTTTTGGGCGTATCGCAGTGATTTTTCGGCCTCATGTTTGTGAAAAAAATCTAAGAAAGCGGCGCAAAAATATCCATTTTCTACAATTCTGCAATTGATTTTCCAGTTTTTTGATGCTATTATTGATCCAATCATTGGAAAAAGGAACGATGGCAACCGATGTTTACGCAGTCTCTGAACCTGCTTTTCAGCGCTGAGCTGGCTCTACTGATCCTGAGCCGGAGCAGTGCGAAAAGTCATGCTCAGATTCTGCCGCCGAGCCGATCGGAAGCAGGCTGATTACCGTCGCGGATAAGGACCCCGCGGTGTGACTTTTCGTCATGCCGCGGGGTTTTTCTTTTTCTAAAAATCCAGAAACAGGAAGGTGCACCCCATGAACAATCGCGTTATCATTTTCGACACCACGCTGCGGGACGGCGAGCAATCGCCGGGCTGCAGCATGAACCTGAAGGAAAAAATCGAAGTGGCAAAGTGTCTGGAGCGTCTGCATGTGGACGTGATCGAGGCGGGCTTCGCCATCTCCTCCCCCGGCGATTTTGAGAGCGTGCAGACCATCGCCTCCACGGTGAAGGAGGCCTCGGTCGCCTCTCTTGCGCGCGCCAATGCGCACGATATCGACGTGGCCTGGGACGCGGTGAAGCACGCGGCCGATCCCCGCATCCATCTCTTCCTCGCCACGAGTCCGCTGCACATGGAGTATAAGCTCAAGAAAACGCCGGAGCAGATTCTGGAGATGGCGGAGGCCATGACGCGGCACGCGGCAAAGTACACCTCGAACGTGGAGTTTTCCGCCGAGGACGCCACGCGCAGCGACTGGGATTTTCTCGTGCAGGTCACGGACGCCGTCATCCGCGCCGGCGCCACGACGGTGAACCTCCCCGATACCGTCGGCTACACGACGCCGGAGGAGATGCGCGCGCTGATCGAATACGTCCGCGCGAACGTGCCGGACAGCGACAAGGTCGTCTTCTCCGTCCACTGCCACAACGACCTCGGCCTTGCCACGGCCAATTCCCTCGCGGGCGTCGCCGGCGGCGCGCGGCAGATCGAGTGCACGATCAACGGCCTCGGCGAGCGCAGCGGCAACACCGCGCTGGAGGAGGTCATCATGGCGATGCACACCCGCCCCGGCGTCTGGGACTATGAGACGAACATCGACACCACACAGATCGCCCGCGCGAGCCGCACGGTCTATACGATCATCGGCCAATCCGCGCCGCTCAACAAGCCCATCGTCGGGCGCAACGCCTTCGCCCACGAGAGCGGCATCCATCAGCACGGCGTGCTGGCAAACAAGCAGACCTATGAAATTCTCACGCCGGAGAGCGTCGGCGTGCAGACGAACAATCTTGTTCTCGGCAAGCATTCCGGCAAGCACGCCGTGGACGACCGGCTCAAAACGCTGGGCTATCAGCTCACGCCGGAGGAGCTGCAGAGCGTGTTTGAGGAGTTCAAGCTGCTCTGCGACAAGAAAAAGAAGGTGAAGGACGCCGATCTCGAGGCCATGGTGGAGCATCGCTCCATCCGGCAGGAGCAATATGACGAAGAAGGCTATGAGCTCGACTGGTTCAGCGTGCACACCTCGAACTTCACC
>JAZPZZ010000206.1:0-17618 GCA_045544935.1 Oscillospiraceae bacterium
GCCATGACGGGCGACGGCGTGAACGACGTGCTCGCGCTCAAGGAGGCCGACTGCTCCATCGCCGTCGCCTCCGGCAGCGAGGTCGCAGCGCAGGTTTCGAACATCGTGCTGATGGACAACAACTTCGCCTCCATGCCGTCCGTCGTGGCGGAGGGCCGGCGCGTCATCAACAACATCGAACGCAGCGCATCGCTCTATCTGGTGAAGAACATCTTTACCTTCTTCCTCGCGTTCTTCACGCTCTTTGCCACGCTGCCCTATCCCTTCAGCCCGGCCCAGCTGAGCATGGTCAACGGCGTGACGATCGGCATTCCGTCCTTCATCCTCGCGATGGAGCCGAACGAGAACCGCATCCGCGGCAAGTTCCTGCGCAACGTCATTTTCCGCGCGCTGCCGTGCGCGATGACGGATCTGGTGCTGATCGTGGGCATCCTGCTGTTTTATATCGCGTTTAAGATCGACGATACGTCGATGAGCACGATCTGCACCGGCGTGATGGGCATCGTCGGTCTCATGATGGTGCACCGCACCTCGAAGCCCTATAACAAGCTGCGCATCGCGATGATCATCGTGCTGACGCTGTCGTTCCTCGTGGCGTTCTTCTTCCTGCCGGAGATCTTCACGCTCAAGACGCTGAACTTCCAGAGCATGCTCATCCTCGTCGTGTTCGGCCTGCTGGCGTGGCCCGTGCTGAGCCTGTTCAGCCGACTGAACGACAAGCTGCGCGATGAGCTCTCGAAGCTGCTGGCAAAAAGGAAGGTGTCATGATGCTGCCGAACGACCCGATGATCCTTCTGAGCGTTCTGAACACGAAGCTCAGAGACGAATATGACTCCCTCGACGCGCTGTGCGAAGATCTCGACGCAGACCGGGAGGAACTCGAAAAAAAGCTCGCCGCAGCAGGTTTTTGCTACGACGAGAATGTGAATCAATTCCGGTAATCTGAAAAAGAATGCCATCCTGAGCGAAACGAAGTGGAGTCGAAGGATCTTGGCACCGCAGATAAAGAGAACAATTAGCCTCTATCCTGCTGCTCTGCCAAGATCCTTCGACTCCGCGCTTACGCGCTCCGCTCAGGATGACACGTTTGTTATCGATTGAGATACGCCATGAGCAGATCGTAGGTGTTCTTCAAGCCGTCGATGTGGGTGCGCTCGTAGCCGTGGCTGTTGAGCGTGCCGGGTCCGATGGCGGCGTGGCGGATATCGTGGCCGGCGAGGATGCTGCCGTCGCAGTCGGTGCCGTAGTGCGGCGTGAAAATGTCCATCACGTAGTCGATGCCGGCAGTGATCGCCGCCTCGCGCAGCTCGTTCGTGAGGCCCCAGTGATACGGAAAGCGCGAGTCCTTCGCGAAGATGGAGACCCTGCGCTCGTCGGAGTTCTGGTCCGGGCCGGTGGGCGCGATATCAACCGCGATCATATCCTTCACGTCCGCGGGCAGGACGGTCGTGCCGTGGCCGATCTCCTCATAGACGGCGAAGTAGAAATACACCTTCCGCCTGAGGCTGCTCTGCTGCAGGGCGCGGATCGCCTGCAGGAGGACGGCGGCGCTGGCCTTGTCGTCGACAAAGCGGCTTTTGACATAGCCGTTGGAGAGCGCAAAGCGCGGCTCGAGCGCGATGATATCCCCGGTGTCGACGCCGAGGGCGCGGGTCTCCTCCGCCGAGGAGACGGCCTCATCGAGCACAACGCAGACGTTCTTTCGAAAATCGCCCGGCGTATCGCGCAGCTCCTCCTCCGTGACGTGGATGGAGTTCGGCGTGCGGCACACAGAGCCGGTGAAGACCCTGCCGGCGCGGGTATGCACGCGGACGTTCTCGCCCACGCAGTAGAACGGATAGAGCCCGCCCACGGGGCAGACGTTGAGCGTGCCGTCGGCGTTCACATGGCGGACCATGAGGCCGATGTCGTCCAGATGCGCCGTGACGGCGACGGGGTCGCCGCCCTCGCCGAGGCGGGCGATGACGCCGCCCTTATGCACGAGCTCGTAAGGCACGCCCCACTCGTCCAGCAGATCGGTGACGACCTTCTGCACGGCCTCATACTGGCCGGTGGTGCTGTCGGCCGCGAGCAGCCGCTCAAACAGGGCAAGACAGGTCTTTGCATCAAATTCCATGATTCTTTCTCCTTTGGTATAAAACAGATCACAGCCATTGTATCACCCGGAGAAGCAAATGAAAAGGAGGTTTTCCGCATGGCCGCAGATACGCCGCTGCAGCTGCAAAACCAGATCATCTACTCCGTCTACGTCCGAAACCACACGCCGGAGGGCACCTTCCGCGCCGTGATTCCGGACTTAAAGCGCATCCGCGCGCTGGGGACGGACATTGTCTGGCTGCTGCCGATCCACCCGATCGGCGAGAAACACAAAAAAGGCAGCCTCGGCTGCCCCTATGCCATCCGCGATTACCGCGCCGTGAATCCTGCCTACGGCTCGATGGAGGATTTCCGCACCCTCGTGGACGCCATTCACGCGCACGGCATGCGCTGCATCATTGACGTGGTCTACAACCACACTTCGCCGGACTCCGTGCTCTTTCAGACGCATCCGGAGTGGTTCTACCGCCGCGCGGACGGCAGTCCCGGCAACCGCGTGGGCGACTGGACGGATGTGATTGATTTAGATTATGTCAACCAAGGCCTCTGGGACTATCAGATCGAGACGCTCTGCCAATGGGCTGGGATCGTGGACGGATTTCGCTGCGACGTGGCGTCCTTCGTGCCGCTGGCGTTCTGGAAGCAGGCGCGCGCCGCCGTGGAGCGCGTGCGCTCCGGGGCGATCTGGCTTGCCGAGAGCGTGCACCGCTCATTCGGCGCATGGGCGCGGCGCGAGGGAATGTACGCCGCGACGGACCTCGCCCTCTTTGACGCCTTTGACATGGAATATGAATACGACGTGTGGGAAGCGTTCGAGGACTATCTCGCGGGGAGGACCACGCTCTCGCACTGGCTGGATCTGCAGCTGTTTCAGGAGTCGGTCTACCCTGCAAACGCCGGCAAGCTGCGCTTTCTGGAGAACCACGACCAGCCGCGCATCGCCTCGCGGCTGTCCGGCGCGGCGCTCAAGAGCCACACGGCCCTGCTCTATTTCCGCAAGGGGCCGACGCTGCTCTACGCCGGGCAGGAGTGGAGTGAGACGCACCTGCCGAGCCTCTTTGAGCGCGAGCCGCTCTCGCGCGCGGGCGAGGATCTGACGCCGCTGCTGCAGTCGCTCGCCGCGATCAAAAAGCGGCTCGGCGCCGACGATCAGCTCGAGGCGCGCGCCGACAACGCGCAGCACCTCGCCGTGCTGAAGCGGACAAACGCAGATGGAGCAAAACTCGGCGTCTTCCCGCTCAAGGGCACGCCGTGCCGCGCGGATGCCGATTGGCCGGATGGAGATTATGTCAACCAGATTGACGGCGCGATCGTCCGCGTTCAAAACGGCGTTCTGGAAACCGACGGCAGACCGGTTGTGCTGTTTGGTTAAGGGCCGCCGGGGGCGAGAACGGGAGGGGCAAGCCCCTCCCCTACGGATTCTGTTTCCGTGCGGGAAAAGAAAGCGGGCGATTCGTGAATCGCCTCTACGTCGGCCTCGCAGAGTTTGCCCGTCAGGGCAAATAAAGGCAAATCCGTTTTTTCCGGCGACATGTGCGGCGGAAAAACTCCCTAAGGCGAAGCGTCACGCGAGCCCTCGCGCCGACCAACCGAAGGGCGATGGAGCGCGAGTTTTAAAACCAAAAGAGAGAACCGCTCGCGGCTCTCTCTTTTGGTTTTACTTAAGCAGGCTCAGAAGGATCTTGCCGATATCGACGTTCTTGAGCAGGGCGCTCATGATGCTGCCGACGTTGAGGCCGGAGGCCTGCTGCTGCACGGGCTGGGCGGTCGTCTGGAAGGGGGTGAAGCTGCCCGCCGTCTGCGTGGCGGCCTGGGTCTGCTGGCTCTGCGCGGTCTTGCCGAGCAGGCTCATGATCAGAGGCGCCGCGATGGAGAGGATCTTCAGCGTCTGGCCGAGGCTGAGGCCGGACTTTTCCGCCGCCTGCTGCGCCACGGCGTTGGAGTTGCCGCCGAGGAGGTGGCCGATGATCTTCGCGCCGTCATCGAGATCGACGCTGCTCAAAAAGGAGCCGAGGTTGGAGGTGTTCGACGCCGCGTGCTGATTGAGCGCACCGGCGAAGCCGGAGGCGGTGCTCGCGTCATTGGCCTGGTTCAGCGCGCCGCCAAGCAGAGAAGGCAGCGCGGACAGGAGCACGCTCTGCACGTCCTTGGTGGGCACGTCCGCGGCGCGGCTGATCTGATTCAGGCTGTCCTGGGATACGACGGTACCCAGCAAAGAAGTGATGTCCATGGGATAATCCTCCGATCATATCATAGTGTCGATTTTTGGACAGGCTTTGCCTGTCAGTTTTATTCTACGCTCTTTTGCCCTAATCGTCAACAAAAACTGTTGCGCGTGTGTCGGTTCGGTAGTAAAATATATTTGTGTAACTACAACCAATTCAAAGAAAAGGAGTTCGTTATGGCACAAAAGAAAGAACATAAGATTGTCTCCGCCGACACCGGCGAGCAGGTGAAGCCCGGCTCCACCCCGAAGCCGCAGGCCTCCCCCAATCTCAAGCCCGCCAAGGAGGTGGGCAATCCGAAGGCGCTGCGCATCGGCGCATGCTGCCTCTGGGCCGCCGCCATCGTGTTCGAGGTGCTGGCCGTGCTGGTGCTGCTGGGCAAGATCCACATGACCTTCCTGCCCGTGATGTGGCAGCTGATTGTGCTGCTCGTGCTCGATCTCGCGTGCGTGATCATCGGCTCGCAGCTCTGGAAGAAGGCCAACCACATCGACCCCGCGTCGGAGGCCAGCCCCACGAAGTTCTGGCTGTGGAACAACATGGGCGTGATCGTCTGCGTGGTGGCGTTCGTGCCGCTCGTCATTCTCATGCTCGCGAACAAGGATTTGGATAAGAAGACCAAGGCCATCTGCACGGTCGTGGCCATCATCGCGCTGCTGATCGGCGGCGTGAGCAGCTATGACTTCAACCCCATCTCCGCCGAGCAGCTGGACGCCGCGGTGGAAGCCCTCGGCGACGAGCAGGTCTACTGGGCGCCCTTCGGCAAGGTGTATCACACGCACGAGGACTGCTCCAGCCTGAACCAGAGCGAGACGCTCACCGTCGGCACCGTGGAGCAGGCCGTGGCCGCCGGCCGCACTCGTCTGTGCTACTTCTGCGCACAGCAGGACAACATCACCACCGTGGTGACGGACGGAGACTGACCGCCGGATGGATAACAAGGAAGTCGTAACGAGACTTGCCAAGCCCATGAAGAAGGGCCTGCTGCACCTCGTGTTCAGCCGGTTCTTCGTGATTGCGCTGCTGCTGATTTTGCAGGTCGCGATCCTCTTCGGCGCGTTCAACTGGCTGCTGGAATACGTGCCGCAGCTGGCCGCGGTGCAGGGCGTCTTCTCGCTTGTGATGATCGTCTATCTCTTCAACAACGAGATGGACGCCTCGGCCAAGCTCACATGGATGTTCCTCATCGCGATCCTGCCCCTGCCGGGCGCGGCGTTTCTGTTCTTCACGCAGATGAACTTCGGCCACCGGTCGAGCCGCACGCGCATAGACGCGCTCGTGCAGCAGACAACAGACACCCTGCCGCAGGACCCGACGGTATACGACCGGCTGGAGCTCGGCGGCTCGGGCATGGACGATCTGGCAAAGTACCTCAACCGCAGCGGCAGCTTTCCGATCTATGACGACACGGACGTGACCTACTTCCCCTCGGGCGAGGAGAAGTTCGAGGCCATGCTGCAGGCGCTCAGAGAGGCGGAGGAGTTCATCTTCCTCGAGTATTTCATCATCGAGGAGGGCTATATGTGGGGAAGCGTGCTCGACATTCTCATCGAGAAGGCGAAGGCGGGCGTGGACGTGCGCGTCATGTACGACGGCATGTGCGAACTCAGCCAGCTTCCCACGGACTACTGCGAGCGGCTTAAGCAGCACGGCATCAAAGCCAAGAAGTTCGCGCCGATCATGCCGCTCGTCTCCTCGCACTACAACTACCGCGACCACCGCAAAATCCTCGTCGTGGACGGAAAGGTCGCCTTCACGGGCGGCGTGAATCTGGCGGACGAGTATATCAACCGCGTAGAGCGCTTCGGCCACTGGAAGGACGCGGCGATCATGCTGCGCGGCGGCGCCGCGATGAGCTTCCTGCTGCTGTTTCTGCAGATGTGGAACATCGACGAGCGCGAGCCGGAGTTTGAGCCGTTTGTCAGCCGTGCCCCCGTGCCGAGCGAGACGCCGTCCGGCTTTGTGCTGCCCTACGGCGACTGCCCGCTCGACGGCTACCGCGTGGGCGAGACGGTGTATATCGACGTGCTCTACCGCGCGACGGACTATGTGCACATCATGACGCCGTATCTCATCCTCGACGGCGAGCTCGAGACGGCGCTGAAATTCGCCGCCCAGCGCGGCGTGGACGTGAAGCTCATCCTGCCCGGCATTCCGGACAAGAAGGCTGCCTACGCCCTCGCCAAGACGCACTACCGCTCGCTGACCGAGGCGGGCGTGCAGATCTTTGAATACACGCCGGGCTTCGTGCACGCGAAGGTCTGCGTGTCGGACGAGGAGAAGGCCGTCGTCGGCACGATCAACTTCGACTACCGCAGCCTCTACCACCACTTTGAGTGCGCGGCGTATCTCTATCAGTGCAGCTGCATTCCGCGCATCGAGCAGGACTTCCAGGAGACGCTCGCGCTCTGCCGCCCCGTGACGTTTGAGACGATCAAGAAGACCTCCTTCGGCTACAAGGCGGCAGGATCGCTCTTAAAGTTTATTGCACCCCTGATGTAAAGAGAGAGAAAAGGATAAAGCTATGGGAATCGTTGTTTTCGGGTCCACGTTCGTGGACATCAAGGGATATCCGGACACGCAGTTCATCCCCGCGGGGCGCAACGCCGGCCGCGTGCGGCAGGTGCACGGCGGCGTGGCGCGCAACGTGGCGGAGGACATTGCGAACGTGGAGCTGCGGCCCACCTTCGTGACCGTGCTCGACCAGAGCGGCACGAGCACCGACGTGCTTGAAAAGCTCAAGCGCCACCACGTGAACACCGACTACATCCTCCGCACGGACGACGGGCTCGGCACGTGGCTCGCGGTGTTCGACAATCAGGGCGACGTGGTCGCCTCCATCTCCCGCCGTCCGGCGCTCGAGGCCATCGGCGAGCTCTTATGGGAGCGCGGGGATGAGATCTTCGCGAACGCGGACAGCATCGTCGTGGAGATCGACATGGAGGTTCCGCTCTTAAAGCAGATCTTCGATCTCGCCGAGCGGCACAAAAAAGACATTTACGCCGTGGTCTCCAACATGTCGATCGCCATGGAGCGGCGCGACCTGCTGCAGCGCGTGGCCTGCATCGTCTGCAACGTGCAGGAGGCGGGGCTGCTGTTTTCAGAGGAATATGAGCGCTATGAGCCGGAGGAATTTCAGTTTGTGCTGCAGCGCCGCATTACCCAGGCGCAGATTCGCCGCATGATCGTCACGATGGGCGGCGCCGGCGCGGTCTACGCCGAGATGAACGGAGAGATGGGCGTGTGCCCCGCATGGAAGGTCGACGTGATCGACACCACCGGCGCGGGCGACAGCTTCTTTGCCGGCGTCGCCATCGGGCTGACCTACGGCAAGACGCTCGGCGAGAGCTGCATGATCGGCACGCGTCTGGCCGCCTCCGTCATCGCAACCAAGGAAAACGTCTGTCCCCGGTTCCGGCCGGAGGAGCTGGATCTGGACCCGGACAGAGTGAAGCATCTGACACATGAATAACAGAAAGGAGAAAACCACATGAAGTTCTACAAATGTTCTGCCTGCGGCACGATCGTCGCCGCCGTCGAGGAAAACTGCGGCCCCGTGCACTGCTGCGGCAAGGCCATGGAGGTCCTCGAGCCCAACACCGTGGACGCCGCGGTGGAGAAGCACGTCCCTGTCGTCTCCGTGGACGGCAATGTCGTGACCGTGAAGGTCAGCAGCGTGGAGCACCCGATGACCGAGGCGCACCTCATCAAGTGGGTCGCCCTGCAGACCAAGGGCGGCAACCAGCGCAAGGAGCTGACCGCCGAGGACAAGCCCGAGGTGCAGTTCGCCCTGCTCGAGGGCGACGAAGTCGTCGCGGCGTATGCCTACTGCAACCTCCACGGCCTGTGGAAGAGCGAATAAAACCAGTTATAATGGAAACGGGACGCCCGATCGGGCGTCCCGTTTCCGTTTATTTATCCCGCAGCCTTCCACACCATGCCGATCGCGTCGAGGCGGGCGATTTTTTCCGCGTCCAGCTCTCCCCTGCCGCGTTTTGCGCGCTGATAGGCGAGCCACGCGCCGAGTTTGACTCCTTCTGGCGTGACATATCGCTTCGTCGGCAGCAGATTGCCCCGCTCGCGGTAGTATGCCTCTGCCGCACGAAAATTTTGTTCCCAGCGGTAGGCGTCCACATCCCAGATCATTCCCATGTCATCGAGCATTTTCAGCCGCTCCGGCGTGAGACTGCGGCGGTACTTCGTGTCGCGGTGAAAGCGCATGTTCTTCACGAAGCGGCCGAGGCGCAGCCCGTCCGAGGTCACATAGTCCTGCGGCACGTCGATATCGCCGTGCTGATCGTAGTAGGCGCGCAGGGCGCGGAAGTTGCGGTTCCAGCGCTCCTCGCCGAGGTCGACCCACGACATGCCGATCTGATCGAGCGCGCGGATGCGCTCCGGTGTGAGACTCCCCTGCGCCTTTCCATCGCGGACGCGGCGCTGCCGGTTGACCCACGCGCCGAGGCGCTCGCCCTCCGGCGTGACGAAGTTCGACGGCACGTTGAGGTCCCCGTGCGCGATGTAATACGCCCGCGCGAGGGCGAACATGGCGTCCCATGGCGCATATTTTCTTTTGTTCGTTTTTTCGTCCATAGGCGTTTTTGAAAACCCCGCCGCGAAAACGCGGCGGGGCTGTAATAGTTGCCGGTGTCAGGATGCGAAATAATTGTAGCTGCTGGACATGTTGTTGTAGCACTCCACCATTTTATCGCCCTGAAACTCCTCAGGCAAATAAGGCATGATACAGTTGTTTCCTGCGTTCGCAAACAGCACAATGCTGCCGCCATTTCCATCCGGTATCGTCAGCGAACAGTTGGATGCGCTGTGCCAGCTTACCGAATACCCTTCATTTTTAGCAGCATCCGAATCCACGCCGCCGCAGCTTCCGGCAATGTGATCAACAAGCTGAAAGGTCTCCGCAAAAAGCATCGGTTTGCAATATTGCTTTCTCATGGATGATATCCTCCTCTCAGTTGCCAAAGAGCCTGGAGATGCCCTTGAACAAATTCTGCACGAAGCTGGAGAACAGCTGACTGAGCAGTTCCTGAAGACTCGGCTGATGCGTCGGCTCCGGATCGGCAGTCGGCGTCGGTTCCGGATCGGCACTCGGCGTCGGCTCCGGATCGGCCGGCGGCTCGCTGAACACCGGGTTCTCCATGAAGCTCATGAGGCGTCTCGTGACGATGAGGTTCGGCTCAAACGCTTCGGTCTGCGCCGCGGGCTCGTCATTCACACTCTGGACCGTGGCATACGCGCCGCTGTTATCCGTGCTGTGCACCTCCACACCGTCGACGCCGGTGATCTTCAGATTCGTGATCGCCACGCGGACATTGCTCAGGTTTTTGATGTAAACAATGCCGCAGTCAGCACCGGAGTTGGACACATTGACCGTGTAGTAGGAATCGGTCACTGCCTTGATGTGCTGGGTCTCGTTGTTGTTGAGCTGCACGGTCGCGTCGTCACCTGCGTGCTGGACGCTCAGGCCGACCATGACTCTGGGCGTTCCCTGATACAGGTCGAAATGCTCGATCTCAAAGGCGACCCACTCTTTTGCATCGAGATAGATCTCGTTCTTCGGGCCTTCTTTGACATAGTCGGAGAGCAAGTCCGTGCCGACGTCCATGTGGAACGAGATGGCCGGGACCCGATCCTGCTTTTCGAGCAGGGCGGCAAGACCGTCGACGAGCTTGTCGCGCAGCTTGACGTAATGCGCGTTTTCTTCCACCGTGTCAGCAAGCTCAGCCACGCTGTTATAAACTCTCACGCCGTCGAGCTTATAGTCGCCGTAGTAATCATTGAGAACCAGCGTATAGGTGCCGGGCTTTCCGTCTGCGGTCGCGGGCATGGTGAAGCTCACCGTCGGGACATTATAGCGATCCTCTGCCGACTGGTTCTTCATAGAGACCAGCAGACTCTTATCGCCATCCTTGACAATCTTACCGTTCCCGTCCTCGACCCAAGCTCTGACAACCTGTCCGTTTGTCGTAGTGCTGCAGTAGAGATCAATACGCGTGCCGGTGAACCGGATGCGGAGCTGGGCGTTCTTCTCCAGCTGCTCTGTGCTGTCCTCGTCTGCGTTCGCGTTTTCGAGCACTGCGCTGTAGTTATAGATGCCATTGGCATCCGCAGTACCGGTCGTCTTCGTGGTCAGCGTGTCATCCAGATAGATGCTGCTGCCGGGGATAACAGTAACGGTGGTGGTGTTAGTATCGAGCGCCTCGGTCGGGCCGTCGAAATACTGCGCCTTTGCGATCTTGCTCATAGCGGTGAGGTCGTAATCATAACGAACCTTCTCGCCCTTCGGCGTGAAGTACAGGGAACCCGCCTGAGTCACGACACCGTTTGCATCCTTCTCGACTCCTTCAAGGCGGAAGGATCCGAGGTCATCCGTAACAACGGCATAGTCATGCACGTCGTCGGAAATCAAATGCTTCGCGCTGTATTCCACAACGACGGTCTTCTCGCTCACAGAGCGCTCCGCAAAGACCGGATAGAACGTGACAGAATTGCCGCCTGCGGCGTAGGTCTCCACAGGATCATCAATGATGAACGGCGTCACGTCGCCGGCATATTCCGCAGCCGAATCCGTGGACCAGCCGACGAAGGTAAAGACCTTCGAGGGATCTGCGGAAGTCTTTTCGGGCACCGTCAGCTCGGTATACTCTGGAACCGTTCCGGCCAGGAGGCTGTCCGGACCCTGCAGCACAGTCGTGCCGTCGGTATCCATCCAGTTTACGGTGTAGCGCTGGAGCGTTTCGGAATGTGCCTCATAGACCGCGTAGTAGTCCTTGCTTGCCGTGACGGTCACTTCCGCACCGGGAGCCACCACAACGTTCGTTCCGGTCGGAGCATCGCTCCAGCCGATGAACGTGTAGGTCGTGGTCGTGTCGCCGGTCGTCACGCTCTCGCGGACAGGCGTCTCGCCGTCATACTTCGCGGTATCGGCATAGAGCAGATCGGCGTCAGTTTCGAGCAGTTGCTGATCGTGCGTATTCCAGGTGACGGTGAAGGCATCCACATCGACTCTCGGGACCGGGAACTGGGAGACCAGTCCGATCTCCGTATTATCATCCACCTTGGTTTCGCCATAGATGCCGGACTTCATGGTATTGGACGGGATCTGCACGCCGGAGTGGTTGGGCTTAAGCCCGCGGACGATGACCACGAGCTCCTTGCCGGGATGACCGTCAGCAGAATAGTTCATCGCATAATCGTAGTTGGAAACGATCAGCTGCTTGCCATTCCACGCGACCTGCGCACCGGGCACAGGCGTGAGTGCCTCTTCCCTGGTGTCGAACACGGGAACTTCAACATCCTCGCCGTCCTTCTGGATCGTCGTCTTCTGAATGTACTGTACACCGGTATCCGGATCCACATGGTCGATCAGGACATCTCTCGTATAGACCTCCACCTTGCCGGTGAGATCTGCAGGGAGATCAAAGTCCGCCGTGATCTCATCCATGAGATAGGAGTTCTCCGCATTGTAGCTCACGGTGGAGACAGGCTTGCTCTCGCCGCCGGAAATCGTGGTGGAGATGGTACGGAAAACATTCTTCAGAGAATCTTCATCCGTCGCGCGCATATAGTACTCCACGCCGTCCGTGTTGACGACAGGGGTATCCATCTCATAGAACTGCACGGAGCCATTGATGCCGGAGCCGATGGGGTTGCGGATCAGGCCATTGGAATCGAACCAGCGATACTCGTAAACGATCTGATCGCCGCTGCTGGTGTAATAAACCGTATTGGTATTGACCGCATCCGCATAGACGACACTGTCGCTGCTGTTATAGAACGTCGTGTTGCCCGAACCGTTTCTGGTTCTCGGCGTAGCCTGAGAGTAGCTGGTAATCTCGCCGGAGCCGGAGCCGTTGCGCACCCACCAGCCGAGGGTGGACTTGCCGTTGCGCTCGGTGGTCACGGCAAAGGCCTTGTTGGTAGCGTTATCGATGTAATAATAGGTTTTATTGGCATTCAGGCTTCCGAGCCCATAGTTTGCTGTGCCGCCGTTGACCGCTTTCTTGCCCACGGTGTACTCGCTGGAGAGCTGACGCATGAACTGCTCGACCTGCGCTTTCACGCCGCCCTTGAACAGACCGACCGTATAGACCGTGGCGTTCTGGTCGATCTTTGCGCGGTTGCCGTCCAGCAGCGCCTCGCCGGCGATGGAGGCCTCGTAGCCGTTGCCGCCCGGCTCACCGTCCGTAAAGACGATCACAAGGCGATCGCGGTTCGTCTCAACCGGCGTATTCTCGAGCAGCTGGTTTGCCATGGTCATGCCGTAAGAGGTGTAGGTACCGCCATAGTAACCGAACTGTGCCACCGCATCGGTCAGCTCGCTGCTGCTAATGGAAACCAGCGCGTCCTTATAATCGTTTGCGGTAATCTGCTCATAGTTCGGCTGATAGAAGGTGGCGGAGTTGGAAACATACGCCTCTGTCACCACGTTGTACCAGCGACCGGCGCCCGAATCATAGCGCACCGGCTGGTAGTCCGAGCCGCTCTTCACATAGTAATGGCGGTTGATATACCGCGTGCCGTTGTAGACACTGTAGCCGTCGATCTGCTCATAGTTGAGAAAATCATTGTTGACGAACAGACCGGAGTTGGTATAGTCAAACTTGGTGGTGTCATAGGCGGTCTCGCCGGAGGACTGCGCGGGAACCATATTTCCGGCAAAGCCGATGATCGCCATCTTGCTGTTCGGGCTCTTCGTCTTGACCGTATCAATGAACTCAGTCACGGCGCTCTTCATGGCCTCCACACGGGAGATGCTGTCGCCGCGATAGAGAACGCCGCTGTACACCACGTCGCTGCTGAACTGCGCCTGGCTGGAACCGGGCAGCGGGACGCGGTTGCCGGAGTCATCCACATAGACAAGTCTGTTTGCCTGCTTGCTGTCTGCAACCTGATAGATGTTGGACATCCTGGAGGAGCTGGAGATCCAGCTGTACTTCAGCTGCACACTGTCGCCGGCAGAGTCGCTGGCGCCGACGGTCTGGCCGTCGGTGTTCACGAAGCTGACGTGGTTGCTGCTGACAAGCGAACTCCATGTGGCGTCATCCTTCAGGCGGCTGGCATTCCAGGGGCGAATGAGCGCGACCCAGTAGATGTTCTTTGTCCACTCGGACTTATTCACCTCATTGGCCGTGGCGTCGGAGGTATAAATGTACGGATAGAGACTGTAGTGCAGCTCACGGGCCACGGTGATGAGGAAGAGCTTCTGGAGATTTCCGTTGCGATCCTTCACATAATAATCCGTCGGCACGCCGAAGTGCGTGGGAGAACCGTTGATCGCGAACGAAACGCCCTCATGGCCCCAGCCGAACATGTCGCTGACGGTGACCGGGCTGTCTACCTTCTCATAGACGGTGCCGGTCTCGGCCTGAACGGGATAGTAGCGGTCGCCGAGCTTATAATAGTAAGTCTCGCCGGCGGTCGCATCCGCCACGGTCCAGCCGCCGTTCTTCGGGCCGGTGACGCTCTTGTATTCATCGCCCATATCCTTGGTGCCCATGGAGCCGGACTGGTCCACCACGAGGACGATGTCCATGGGAGCAGTCTCGTCAATGGTCTGTTCTTCCGTCTGAACATAGTTGCCGGTGGCAAAGGCGGACATGGTGATATCGTAGGTGCCGTCATCCTTGACGGAGGAAATGGTCTTATCCGAATAGAGATCGCCCTGCTTAGGATCTTCCTTCACCTCGACCGTGGGCACCGGGAAGGGCTCGAGCATAGTGTCGCCCAGATAGACGCCGGATTCTCGCGTGTTGGTCTCCAGCTCGCCGAGGCGAGTGGGCTTGAGACCGGTGATCTGCACGCTGAGAGGACCGTTGGCGTAGTCATGGCCGGTGACCGTCACGAGGCCGTAGGTCGCGCTGTCGGGATTCGTGTCGATCTGCGCCGTACCGCCGCCGGTCACCGTAACCTGTGCGCTGCGGGCGTCGAAGTTCTCCACGTTGATGTAGTCCTTCAGCACAGTGGAGGACGGCACCATCCGCTCACGGGTGCGGGTGCTGATGCGGTCAGCAATGTTCACGATCAGGCTGTCCACATCAAAGGCGTTGGCCGCGGCTGCGGTAAAGCCGCCGTCATGCACCTTCGCCTGCGAGGACGTGCTGCCGGTGGTGGGATAATACTCCGAGGAGATCTGGCTGAGATAGCTCTGGAGACCGGCGGCATTCGAGCCGACGCCGATGGCATAGACCGTGGCGTTGTAATTCTGCTTCAGCGCCGCAGCCTGCTGTTTGGCCGCCTCGGTGTAGCTGCTGTTCTCCCCGTCCGTGACGAAGACTACGATGCGCTGGCGGTCGCCGCTGCCCGAGGCGGCAAAGATATTGTTCGCCATCGTCAGGCCGAGAGAGGCGTCGCGCTCCGTGCCGTAGGGATAGAGACCGTTAATCGCAGTTTCCGCTTTCGCGGCACTATTTGTCAGCGCGTTTGCATAATCTGCATCGGTAAAATCAAGCGCATAGTAACTGTTATTCACATAGTTGTATCTTGTTGAAGAGGCGGTATCATTATGCTCAATTACTGCTCCGCCAGTAGTTGTGATTGTAGCATGATAGTATCTGCTAGTATCACTGCTGTTGATCCATTCAACATGATATGCATTAGACAAAACATCCTGAATTACAAAACCATCCGCGCTTGAAGTGGCTAAAGTCGTTCGACTGTAATAGTGATAGTAATCGCCTATTCCGCTCGTGTTCGGTCTTTTCCCGTAACTCGCTTCTGCAATAAGATTAGAGAATCCACCCTCCAGCTTGCTGATCTTCCAATACTTAAATGCTGTAGTGTAGTTGCTGTTATTCGTTACGTACAGCGACTGATCCGCGCGGCCGGTCCATGCTGTTGTGTTGTCTTGAACAAAAGACAATGATTCTTTCTTGAAATTCAGGAATTTGTTCGTACTATGATCAAAAAAGCCAGTATTTGTATAGTACAAACGGTTGCTGCCGTTTCGATTGGCAAAATATGCAGTAGTCGTAGCAAGCGGCTTATCATTCCCCGAGAAGCCCACCACCGCCACGCGATTCTCCGGGTTGGCCGCGGCAACGGCAGAGGTGATGTTCTTCAGCTTGTTCTTCACCACGTCCATGCGCACGCCGCTGGCCTCATAGTAATAGAGATCCCCGTTGTAAATCACGTTCTTGGCCAGGGAGTCCAGCGTCTGATTTTCCGTGTTTCTCAGATACTGATGATCGCCGTAATAGACTGCTCTTGCCCCGTTTCTGGCGTCCAGGGTATAGAGCTGGGCATTGAGGTTGAAGGTGTTGTCGATTTTGGTAGCGGTTGCCAGCTGTTCGCGGTTGTAATCGCCCGTGTAATCGCCATGGGTATTCTTTCCGGAAACCTCCAGCAGAAGGGCATTTCCGCTGTCACGGTTGTCCGTAAACCATTTTTTCGTTGTACTGCTGGTATCAAGAATCGTGGAAGGCGCGCCGGTCGTGTTCTTCACATAGAAAAACTGTGCCCAGAAGCCGCCAAAATGCGCGCCGTAGCCTCCGCCGTACGCGGTGTAGCCCTTGGTGCGAACATAGACCTCTCGCATGTCGCCGACGCTCGAATCATACACATAATAGCCCGTATGACTATAAGCCCATCCGCTGTCATTATCGTAGCCCGCTGCTGCGCCGTAGGTCATTTGGTTCATTTTCCCGGTTATGATATCATCCGTGATCGTAACCGGATTGCTCTTATAGGCAGTGTAGGTCGCGCCGGTTTCCACCGTCACCGGAGCATAATCATTTGAATTCGTGGTGCTTGGATTTGCTTTCAGCGCATAATAATACGTGCCGCCGGCAATGTCCGCCGCCTTCCACGCGGTCTTGTTGGCCTTCTGGAAGCCGGAGGTCATGTCATTCGTCGCCATGGTGGCAGACTGATCCACCACAAAGACCACGTCCGCCGGCGTGCCCTCGCTGAGCTGCTCGGTGAGCATGCCTGTCTGCTCCGCCGAGAGATTGAGCGTATAGGTGCCGGTATTGGCGTCCTTGGAGGCAGTTTTATCCAACGTCAGACCGCTGTCGGTGACGACAGTGCCGGTCGGAACCGTCGGATCCACCGGGGTCTGGCTCTGCTTGTAGAAAAGTTCTTCATAGACGACAACGTCCGTATCGCCCCAGAGATCGTAGGCGAGGTCATATTGCTTCCCGCCGTCTTCAAAATACACCCAGTTGACGTTCGAAGCTGGTTCCTGCGTGTATTCATACAGCGTGGCAGTGCGGTCGATTCGGAGACTGTTCTGATCGCTGCCATCTTTATAATACCAGCCGTAACCATAATTATCGCTGTAGTAGTAGTCATCTTCGTAGTAGGTATAGGTATCCCCAATGATATAATACGGGATGATCCGATACCAATTGCCGCCGTTGCGATCCGTGATCATATAACGGAACGGGATCGCGGAATTGCCGGACTTTACATAGTAATCCGTGACACAGTAGTAATAGTACCAAGTGCTCTGGTTGCCCGAACCGTAATCACCGGTCTGCGTCGTGTCATATGCAAATTCCGACATGGGAATCTGGTTATTTCCCCTCACAACGGGAGTGAGATACACATCATGGCCAGCAACCACGGGATAGTACACCCCGTTCTCCCGATAATAAAGTGTCGTGCCATCGGCATCCGAAACCTCGCCGTTTTGGTTAAACGCCGCAATCTCCGATCCCTTCATGCCGGTACCGACGGAGACATAATTGTCCGCCGCCATCGCGGGGGCCGCGAAGGACGGGAAGAGCGAGAAGACCATGACGAGACACAGCACGAGGCTTAAAAGTCTTTTCTTCATTCTCATGTTTTCCTTTCTTTTTGGGTTTTGCTTTGTCCGGTGGGCGCCTTTTGCGTCGGCTGGCGCGGGCGACCACAGGTCGCCCCTACGGTTCTCTTTGAGTCCGTCAAGGATTTGCGGGCCGCCGAGGGCGTCGGTCCCTGCGGGCAAAGCGCGGGGATATGCAATCTATATGAAAACAAAAATGTTTGTTTCGGGAAAAAGCGGGCAGGCGGCACCTGCCCCTTCCACTTCATTTCACGCAGTGAGAGAAAAAGTGTACTTTTTTATGGGAAAGGAGTGGCTTTTATGTTAAAAACCGTAAATATTGAGAGTAAACCGCAGGATGATGTATTGAAAGCGCGTTTAGACGCTGCAAAAGAAAAACTGGCAGCACAGCAGATGCTGATTAAGGAACATAAACTACCTGTGCTGGTATTGGTAGAGGGATGGGGAACTGCCGGAAAAGGAAGCTTAATCGGTGAGCTGATTGAGAACATTGATCCCAGATTTTTTAAAGTGGC
>JAZPZZ010000207.1:0-7793 GCA_045544935.1 Oscillospiraceae bacterium
CCATATTTTCCGCCCGCGGCGCGGACGGCGTCATACAGCTGAATGAAGCGCTGCGTTTTCTCCTCCGGCGTACCCTGCGAGAGCGCAAGCACGTGGGAGACCGACTGCGCCGCGTTGCCGCCGGAAAAGCGCTGCTTCACGAGCGCATAGCACGCCTCCGTATCCGCGATGAGCGCATCATCGCTCTGCTCAGCAAAGGCCATGAGCACGGCGAAGACGCTGTCCTCGGCCGAGGTGAGGAAGCGGTGCTCCTGCTTCATGCGCTTATAGATGCGCCCTCCGCGCTCTGCCGTCTCCTGCGCACGACTTCCGCTCACGCCCATATCGGCGAGAAAGAACGCCGCCAGCGCGAGATAACTCGAGGGGCCGAACTGGCCGCGCAGAAGCTTATAGTTGTCCATTGCGGCTTCCAGTCTCTGCTCCGGCGCACTCTTGGCAGCGAGCATGGAGCAGACCGGCAGCGTGAGACTGCCGCGGAAGTTCGAGAAGACGCCGGTTCTGTCCTTGAGAAGATGCTTTGCGTCGAGCAGTTTGTCCGCATCGGCGCGGACGCCGCGCGCGCAAAAGATGTTCGCGCAGACGGGATAGATATAACTGTTTTCCCACTTGAATTTTTTCCTGAGGAGATCGCGGTTTTCGACAAAGTCCTCACAGAGACGCTGCAAAGAATCACGCATGAGAGTCTCTCCTTTCCGAAGCTTGTTTCCGCAGAAACAGGCAGAGAATCACGCCGAGCGCAACTGCGGCCAGCAGCGCGGCGAAGAAGATGTTTGCGCTGGGAAGAAAGCTGTAGGTGCCGTCGGCGTTGAGAATCTGCTCGGCGTTTTTGAGCACCGCCGTGCCGATGGCGGGGCCGATCAAACCGGGGATGAACACCTGCCCGATGATGCGCACGCCCTGAAACTGACCGGCGCGTCCGGCCGGGATGAGATCGCGAATGCGCGCGCCGAAGACGCTCATGCCGGTGAGGTAGCCGCACATCATGAGGAGCGACCCGAGGAACACCGGAACGGCTGCACGCGTGAAATACAGCAGTACATAGCCGAGGCAGAGCATCCCGAGCGCCGGCCAGACGGAGACGCCGAAGCCGCGCCGGTCATAGACCCGGCCGTAAAGCGCCGTGACCACGGCGGCAAGAATGATCGCCGGGGCGAGAATCAGAACATAATTTGCCATGCCGAGCGTCTTTTCATAATAGATCAGCAGATACGGCATGAAGATCTGGATGGAAACGCCGAAGAGCGCAAACGCCGCAAGCACGAGATAGAGCCGCGGGTTCTGCCGCACGGTGGAAGGCCGGAAGCTGTAAGCGAGCGTTTGAGAGAGCGGAGCGCGGTCCGGCCGGAGCTCCGGCGCCTCCTCGATGAGAAAGAAGCCGAGCACGCCGATGAGCACCGTGGCGGCGCCGATGAGATAGTAGATCGCGCGCCAGCTTGCCATGCGCTCGAGATCGAAGCTCAAAAAGCTGCCGAAGACGATGAGAATGGAGACCAGCGGCATCATGGAATTGACGCCCTCGATGCGGCCGCGGTTCGTCTCGTCCCCGCGGTCAGTGAGCCAGGCGTTATAGGCGGCGTCATTCGCCGTGGAGCCGAAGAAGGTCATGACGCAGTCCATCACGATGACCATCAGCACATTCTTGAGCCACGCGAAGGACACGATCGTCAGGCCCCAGATGATGTAACCGACACTCATGAAGGCCTTGCGCCTTCCGACGCGGTCGGACACGGCGCCCATCACAATCGTCGTGAGCGCGGCAACGACGGCGCTCGCCATGACCATGGCGGAGATCTCCCCCGCCGTGGCGTGGAACATCTTATAGATAAAGACGTTGAAATACATGTTCTCCACGACCCATGCCACCTGACCCATCAGGCCAAAGATGAGCATGGCCGCCCAGAATCTGCCGCCGAGCTTCGATTGCATCGCCGTCACCTCCCTGTCTGACTGTATTATACAGGGGATGCGATGGAAATGCAAACAGGCAGAGCGCGATCTCGCGCTCTGCCTGTTTTTACAGAATAATCTCCATATCTCCAATCAGAAGCGCTGTGATCTGATTCGGATGAATCGGCGCTTGCAGCTGAAACATGGCTTTTCCGATCGTTCCCGCGATTCCGTTTATGGAGGGAGCGCACAGCAGTTCAGATTTGTCATCCAACCGCAGCTTCACTTCTCCCCGCAGTTCGACCGCCTCCGGGATGGTGTTCGATTCAAACGTATATCCCAGCGTCACTCCATATGGTCTGATCTGATAGTCGGTCAGCAGGATGGTCAAATCTTCCCCGCTCATCCGCTTCGCCGGCAATTCCGGCGGATTTGGAAAGAAAGCATGGCACGCCTCTGGCTCCTGCTTGCCGAAAGGCAGATCAACGACCCACGCTCCTTCCAGCAGCGTTTTCGGTTCATGCGGCGGTTCTTTCAGAACGTCGATCAGCGTTTCAAGGCGAAGCTGACAGGGCTCCCCCGAGGCGAACACCGGCTCTGCACACATTCGATCACATCGGTACTGAATCGTGACGCTGTGCGCATTGTTTTTTCGCAGGGTCGTCCAGCTTCCGCTCACATCACCGCCCTTTCCCGAAAGCATCGCATCTGCAAACAAATAATCCTTCTGCGCCAAATCCACATTGATCGATGCGGGCAAATCCAAACGGAGCACGGCAACTGCCGTCCATCCGTCTGTGCCGCAGCGCTCCAGCGTCACCGAGACGCCCTCAGGCGTTGTCGCCGTCGATTCCGTCCGAGCGCCCATTGCGGAAACAACAGAGAATCCCATGACTCCCGCCAGCACGGCCAGAGCAAGAACAAATCCGATTTGTCTTTTCATTTTCTCCTCCTGTCACGCGCTATCCTCCTGCGCAAACGCATTCTGAATCCACTCCAGATTGCGGCTGCGAATATTGTCATCACCATATCCGAAGGGCAGATCGAGTCCCATGAATCGACAGGCTCCATCGTCCCGAACGACGAAATAGCGTTCCTCCTCATTCAGACCGACCACGCGGCCCTGGCTGTCAAGCCCCATGCCGCCTGCCCAGTTGACGGAATAGGGGTCCTCCGTTTTGTAGGCGGCAGACCAAAGATAGACGTCATAATGAAACGAGTCGTCCGAAAAGGTATCTGCCAGATAAAAGTTGGTAAGATCATATCCCGTCAAGCCGTCGATGCGCTTTGCCGTGGCTTCCGCGCGACTGTGAATCGTTTCCCAAAACGACGCAAGATCAGAGGACACCACCAGTTCTTTCAGCGTATAGGTGTTGCGAATCAGCCAATAGAGCGTTTCATCCTTCATCTGCAGCCGTTCCTCAACTTGGGTGTCCGGATTTTCATACCGGACATGCACGAGCGGAGCCGTCAGATCTTCTCCGAAATGGATGATTTCACTGCCGGTGCCAAACCCGCCGCTCGGCAGCTTGGACAGATAAAGGTCGGTAAAGTACCACTCAATTATGCCGGAGGGTTCCTCCTGCTCCGGTGTTCCATGGACCGCAGCGTTTCGAATTGCTGCGGCAACGGTATCATTGAAATTGGGATCGCCGGCCGAAAAGCTGCCTGCAAATTGAAGAATGTCCTCCCCCTGCAGATTCCGCATCCGCTCAATCGCCGCACTTTCGTCCGGCGCTGTCTCGCTCTGGGGCTCTGAATCATAAGAGGCGGCATAACGGCAGGCTTCCTCTCGTGTCGGGAAGGTCTTTTCCCGATAGCTGCCCAAAATGCCCATTTCCAACGGCGTTCCGAAGACATAGTCATCCGACGTAAAGCTCTGCACGCGCCACTGCGCTCCGCTCTTTTGGAGCGTATAGGTCACGGTTTCCTTTGCAGCCGCGAAAATGACGCTGTAACCGCCATCCTCGCGGTGCGGAATGTATTTCTGCAGGCTCTTGATCCTGCAGACCAGCGTCGCCTGATCGCCGTCGATCGTCAGCTTTCGGATCGTACACCCCACGATCTGATGCTCCTGCACGACGTCCGTAGTGTCATCGAAGCGGTCGACGATCTGCTTCATCGTTTCCGTGTATTGCGCGATATACCCCGAATCCTCCGTGAAAACGGCTCGGAGCTGCTGCTCGTATGTATCAACGACGCCCGGAAGCAGAGCGCCGTCGGAATCCACCACGCAGCTCTGGCTCGAAGAGAGCCGGCTCGCTTCCATGGTGACATTTCGGATTGCTTCTCTCTCCGCGTCGGTCTTCGGATTCGCGGCGCAGGCTGCCACCGCAGCAGCGCAAACGAGTGCCGCCGTGATCGTCGCCCAGCGCTTGGGCCGCTTCCATCGCAATGCATTTTTGACGCGCCGCGTCACGTCAGACTCACCGAACGCCAGCATGCCAGGACCGGGAAACCGTCCCAGCGCGGCAAAATGAAGCAGCGAAAGGCTGTAGGCGCTTGCGGCAGAGCCGTTCTCCGCGAGCACGCGCTCATCGCAGCTGAGCTCCATATCCCGATTCATCAGCAGGAACGCCAGCCAGCAGAGCGGATTGAACCAGTGCACCGTGAGCAGCAGGAACGCCAGCGCTTTGACCCAGTGATCACCGCGCCGGAGGTGGACCCGCTCATGGGCAAGGACATACCGCATTGTCTCCGCGTCCGTCCCGATCGGGACATAGATTCTCGGATGAATCAGCCCCATCAAAAAGGGTGATGCGATCCGGTCCGATTGCCACACGCCGGGCTCCGTCTGCACCGCGTCCAGCAGTTGGGAGCGCAGGCGCAGCACCCGAACCAGACTATAGGCCAGCAGCACCGCCATACCGACGCACCAGAGCACGATTCCCAGCGTTGGCCAGAGATGCAGCGCCGAGGCGGTCTCCGACACAGCTGCAGGCGCTGCGGCCGGTGCAATCACCGGCACCGCGTTGACAGGCGCGGCGGGCAGGTGCATCTGCACGCGCTGAACCTGCGTCGGCGCCACAGAAAACAGGCTGAACGCCGATTGAAAGCTCACCGGGCAGCAGAGCCGAAACCCAACCACGCTCCAAAGCAGATAGGACCACTTTTTCGGCGCGCCGATGAGAAGCAATCTCACCAGCAGGACCACAGCGATGACTGCGCTGGCCGAGAGGCTCATGCGCAGGATGCTGAAAAACAAGCCGTCCATATCAATCCCCCCGATGCGCGTCGATCAGCCGTTTGATTGCCTCTGCCTCCTCGCTTGAAATGGTCTTATTGCCAAGGAACGCCACGAGGAACCCCGGCAGCGAGCCGTCAAAGGTCTGCTGCACGACGCATTCACTCTCCGCGGCCTGTACCTCCGCCAGAGAGACCAGCGATGTGACCACCGCGTTTTCATTTCGCAGCAGGCCCTTTTCGCCAAGCCGCTTGAGCATCGTGTAGGTGGTGGATTTCTTCCAGCCGAGTTCCTGCCGGCAGAGGCGGACCAGCTCACCGGAGGCGACCGGCTCGTTCGCCCAGATGATATTCATCAGCCGCAGTTCACCATTGAACAATCGCTTCGGTTCCATGTTTCTTCCCTCCTTTGGTCTAACACTTTAGACCCGTATTCAGTCTACAATATTAGACCAATGCTGTCAAGTATAAAATTCGAGATATGTTAAAACAAAAAAAGACACGCAACAGCGTGTCTTTTGATTTCTGAGATAAGCGGATCGAATCGCTGACCTCTTGAACGGCATTCAAGCGCTCTCCCGAACGATATGAAATCACTTTTTGATTCGTTTGCGGCTGGCGGCAATCGCCTTTTGCGGACAGACCAGAACACACAGATGGCATCCAACGCATGATCTTCCGTCGAGCACTGGCTTGCGGTCGTCTGTCAAACGAATGGCCTGATGTCCCCCGTCTGCGCAGGAAATCACACAGCGGCCGCATCCAATACATTTTTCCCGCTGAAACTTCGGAAAAACAACGGTATCACGTTCCAGAATATCGGTCGAATCGCTGACAGAATCCAGAGCAAGCCCCGTCGCCTCACCTACATGAGCAAAGCCCTTTTCCGCCAGATAATAGTTCAGACCTTGCTTGAGATCGTCGATGATGCGATAGCCATATTGCATCACCGCCGTGGTAATCTGAATACTTCCGGCGCCGAGCAAAATAAATTCCAGAGCGTCCGCCCAGGTTTCCACGCCTCCCATCGCGCTCAAATGCATCCCCTGCAGCGCTCTGTTTTGCCCTAATTCCGCGATAAAACGAAGGGCAATGGGTTTCACGGCATTGCCGCTGTACCCGCCCACGGCAGATTTTCCATGTACAGCAGGCGCAGAGACGTAGGTATGCCGATTCACGCCAATAATGCTCTTGATCGTGTTGATGGCGGCAATGCCGTTTGCGCCGCCGCGTTTGGCTGCCTCGGCCGCGGGACTCATTGCGGCCACGTTGGGCGTGAGCTTTGCCAAGATCGGGAGCTTCGTTCCGCGCCTTGCCGCAGCAGTAAAGCGCTCGACCAGCTCCGGCACTTGCCCGATATCCGATCCGAGACCGCCGTCCGCCATGTTGGGGCAGGAAAAGTTCAGTTCGATCGCATCTGCTCCGTTTTCTTCACACAGGCGCGCAAGCGACTCCCACTCCGCATCATTTTGCCCCATGACAGATGCCAGAATCACTTTGCTCGGATAGTTTTCTTTCAGTCGGCGAAAGATCTCCATGTTCTCCGCAAGACTGTGGTCGGAGAGCTGTTCAATGTTCTTAAACCCGATGATACTGCCATTGTCTCCTGTGATCGCTGAAAATCGCGGAGAAGCCTCATGGATCGGAAAAGAACAGATCGTTTTGAACGCGGCGCCTGCCCAGCCCGCTTCAAACGCTCTGGCACACATGTCATAGGTACTGGCCACCACTGAGGAGGACAGCAGGAAAGGATTCTCCAGCGGGATACCGCACAACGCAGTCCGCAGGCGATGCTCGTCTTCCGGCAAGGCGATCTCCAGCCGTGGCTGTACCTCTTCATGAAGCCGCGTCAAAAGATTTCTGATCGGAACCTGATGCGCCCGGACGCACGCATCCTCACAGGGCGCCGCGCAGGCGCCGCAGGGGTTTTCGTTCGGGAAACCCGCTGCCGCTGTTTTTTCGTTGTCAAACCAAAGTTGGCGCAGGATCCGGGCCGGGTCCAGCGTTCCGCAGGCTGCCGTACAAGGTGCGTCCATACACATGACGCACCGAATCAGCTCGGAACGGGTTATGCGTCTTCCAAACATGATTGATTCCCCCGACAGTTCGCGTATGTAGAATAAAACACCACATACGTGTTTTGTTGTGTTCGAACAGTTCTTCTTACTCGATCGTCAGAATGTCCGAGAATCCGGTGATCTCAAAGATCTCCATGATCGTCTCGTTGACATGGACGACCTTCGTTTCTCCCAATTTGCTCATGGTTTTCTGCCCGTAGAGCAGCACACGCAGTCCTGCAGATGAGATATAATCCAGTGCCGCAAAGTCAAATACCAATGCAGTTACGCCGTCCAGGCTCGATTTCAGTTCCTTTTCCAAGTCTGCTGCGGTGTTTGTGTCCAAACGTCCAGACAGCGCAATGGTCAGCGTGGAATCTTTCGATCTCTTCTCAATGTTCAGCATAAGCAAACCTCCTGTTCTATAAGTTCCGCCCGGTTCGGCCTCATTTTCAATGAAAAAAAGACACGCAGCAGCGTTTCTTCTTTGTTTGGTGGAGATAAGCGGGACCGACCCGCTGATCGATGCGCTCCGCGCTCCGACCAGAGAGACGCTGACCAGGATTTAAATGCAAGAGGTCAGCGGTTCTCGTTATTTTCATAAAGCAAAAGAGACAGGCACAAACCTGTCTCTTTTGCTTGGTGGAGATAAGCGGGATCGAACCG
>JAZPZZ010000208.1:0-2371 GCA_045544935.1 Oscillospiraceae bacterium
CGAGGACGCCGACCCCTACGACGGAATTCAATAGCGGTAGTTCAGCACCGTCATGATGAGGTAGAACGCCACGATGCCGCCGAGGATGACGGCCTGCTTGAGGCGGTGCTCGGTGACGAGGCCGACGAACTCGCGCACGGCGGCGTTCGGCCAAAAATACCATTTGGTTTTCGCGCCCATGCCCATGGCGCGCATCTTGACGCGGCGGGCGAAGAGGCCGCTGCGGAAGACATGATAATTCGTGGTGGCAAAAGCGATTTTGGCGTTCGGATTGAGGGCGAAGATCTTCTCCTTTGAGAACTTCATGTTTTCAAACGTGCTGGTGGATTGGTCCTCCTCGAGGATGCGCTCCTCCGGCACGCCGCGCTCCAGCAGATACTGCTTCATGGCGGCGCACTCGCTCACGGCCTCGTCCGGCCCCTGACCGCCGGAGGTCACGAAGGTGAGGGTCTTGCCGGTGAGCTGCTCTTGCTTCTCTGCGAAGGCCAGCGCGCGGTCGAGGCGGCCGCGCAGCAGCGGTGTGGGCGAGCCGTCCGGCCGCAGGCCGCAGCCGAGGACGATGAGAAAGACCTTGTCCGGCGCCGGCTCATGGCGGGCCGCGATCGCGTCGGCGACCATGGTGCCGATGATCATGCACTCAAAATAAACATAGATGGCGGCGAAGAAGTTCGTGATCAGATCGTGAATCATGACCTCCCGCTCGCTGCCGGACACGGCATAGTCGAAGCGGTAGAGCGCGACCACACCGCCCACGAGCAGGACCGAGAGCAAAATGCCGAGCAGATTGACCGGACGGCGGCCCTCATGGCGAATGAGCGAAACGTTCGACACGCACAGCGCGATCGAGAACACGAGCAGAAACGGGAACGTGAGGAACATATAGTCCACCGCGGTGCCGGTGAGATAGTGGATGACCTCGGTGACGCGGTAGGCCTCCGGCTCAACGAACATCATGCGCGTGACGTGCGCGGAGACCAGAAAGCCCGCGAAGAGATACAGCGCGAAGCCGAAGTAAAAGATCGTATTATAGGAATAGAGGTTATACTCCATCTGGCGGAAGAACGCGACGATGAGCTGCACCGTCACGAGCAGGAGCAGGAGCGAGACCGTCACGCCGATCCAGTCGGCGTGACGCTGCAGGTCCATCCGCGCGAGCACAAGCACGATGAGCGCGGCGACGATCGTCTCCGCGATGAGATGATACAGCTTCGGCTTTTTCTCTCTGGTATCAAACTTCAGCTTCAAAACGTACACTCCTCTGCACGGATGATTTCCCGCTTCTATTATTACACACATCCCACCGCGCGTCAAACCAAAGCGAAAACGGCGTTGACGAACCCGCGGCGGGAGGGTAATATGGGGTTTAGTAAAAAAACGGAAGGACGGGATCCGCGGTGAATCAGGCTCCATCCAAGGCAAAGCCGCTCCACTACGGGGTGTATATCCTCTCGATGCTGATTTTCGGCACGAACGGCTATTTTGCGGCGCATATTCATCTGACCGGCAGCCAGGTGGTGCTGCTGCGCACGCTGCTCGGCGGCGTGATGCTCACCGTTCTGGTGCTCCTGCAGGGCGGGTTTGACCGCGCGTCGGTGAAAAGCGAATGGAAATGGCTGCTGCTCGGCGGGGCGGCGCTTGGGGCCAACTGGGTGGCGCTGTTTGAAGCCTACCGCATGCTGAACGTGAGTCTCGCGACGCTGATCTACTACGTCGGCCCGATGCTGGTGCTGCTGCTCTCCCCCGTGCTCTTTCGTGAAAAGCTGACGGGCCGGAAGATCGCGGCGATCTGCATTGTGGCGGTGGGGCTCATCTGCATCAGCGGGAGCATCGCCTTCGGCGGGCTGAGCGCGAAGGGGCTCGCGACGGCGATCGTCTCGGCGCTGTTTTATTCCTCGCTCATCATCTTCAACAAGCGCATTGAGCGCACGAGCGGCATGCAGACGGCGGCGATTGAGCTGGACACGGCATTCCTCGTCGTACTGGTCTATGTGCTGCTCACGGCCGGACTGCCGCACCCGGAAAAGGCGGCGCTGCCGTACATCCTCGTGATCGGTCTGGTGAACACGGGCCTTGCGTATCTGCTCTACTTCTCCGGGCTGCAGAAGCTGCCGGGGCAGTCCGTGGCGCTCATCAGCTACGTGGACCCCGTTTCGGCGCTGCTGTTTTCCGCGGTGCTGCTGCAGGAGTCGATGACGCCGGTGCAGCTGATCGGCGCGGTGCTGATCATCGGCGGGGCGATGTTCGGCGAGCTGCGATACATGAAAAAGGACGCGCTTTGAGCGCGTCCTCTTTCATGAAGGGATACTCGCGCTTATCGCCCTTCGGTTGGTCGGCGCGAGGAAGTCGGATCGTAGCCATGTCGTTCTGTGAG
>JAZPZZ010000209.1:0-45555 GCA_045544935.1 Oscillospiraceae bacterium
CCGGCGGCATGTGCCATCTCGACGCGGGCATGACCCGCCAGGGCCTCGAGGGCCTCGGCACGGACGACGTCGATCTCGCCATCCTCGAGAACATCGGCAACCTCGTCTGCCCCGCGGAGTTCGACACCGGCGCCGTGAAGAACGCCATGATCCTCTCCGTCCCCGAGGGCGACGACAAGCCCCTCAAGTACCCGCTCATGTTCTCGATCTGCGACGTGCTGCTCGTCAATAAGATTGACGTGGCGCCCTATTTCAACTTCAGCCTCGAGAAGTGCATTGAGCGCGTCCACAAGCTCAATCCGAACATGAAGGTCTTCCCGATCTCCGCGCTGAAGAAGGAGGGCATCGAGCCCTGGGCCCAGTGGCTGCGGGACGAAGTCAAGGCCTGGCAGGAGAACTAAAAAACAGAGAGCTGCCATGCAGCTCTCTGTTTTTTATAATTAGGAATTAGGAATGAGGAATTAGGAGTTGTCAGATCATAGTAATTCCTAATTCCCAATTCCTCATTCCTAATTCGCTTTCTCCTTCCACTTCCCCGAGAGGAAGAACACCCCGCCGATGACGAGCGGCATGAAGCCCGCGAGCGCGTCTCCGAGCCAGAAGCCGCGGCAGTCCATGTGCATCGCAAAGCCCATGAGCGCCGCGAGGCCGATGCGCGCCACGACGCCGTCGATGATTGCGATGGCGAGATTCAGCTTCGCGCGGCCGGAGCCGTTGATGAGCGAGAAGGCGACGCTGCGCGTCGCCGCGCCGAAGAAATTGAGGATGATCGGGAGCGTGAGCACGCCTGCCGCCTTCAAAACGTCCGCGTCCGGCGTGAAGGCGCGGTAGATGCCCGTCGGCCAGAGGAGCATGATCAGCGTGCCGAGAAGGGCGAGACCGGTGCTCACGAGGAAGATCGTGAGCAGGATCTGCTTCACGCGCTGGTATTTCCCCGCGGCGAGGTTCTGCCCCGCCATGGTGCTGCCCGCCGTGGTGAACGACTGCGAGATGACGCCGCCCATGATGTTGACCTTATTGAAGATGCCGGCGAGCGCGGAGTAGGTCACGTCGAAGAGGTTGATCCACGCCATGAGGATGATCTTCGAGAAGCTGATCGCGGCGGACTGGATCGCCATCGGGACGCCGAGCGCGAGCAGCCGCCGAAAGGCCGCGCCGTCGATGCGAAAGCTCTCCGGCCGAAAGTCGAAGCCGAAGCTCTCGCGCCGCCGGTAGAGATAGACGATCGCGGCGAGGAAGCTCACGCCCTGCCCGATCACCGTGGCGAGCGCGGCGCCGAAGACCTTGAGTCCGAGATATTTGACAAAGAGAATGTCCAGCAGCGTGTTGAGCACGGCGGCGACGGCGATGAACACGAACGGCCGCCGGCTGTCGCCCATGCCGCGCAGAATCGCGCTCACGATGTTGTAGCCATAGATGAACACCAGCCCGCAGACGCAGGTCACGAGATAGTCCATCGCGAAGTCATAGGCCGCCGCGGGCGTGTTGAGCCAGCCGAGGATGCTGTGCCGCATGAGATAGCAGGCCGCCGCGATCGCGAGCGAGACCGAGAGCAAAAAGGAGAACATGGTCCCGATCGTCTTTCGGATTTCGTCATGACGACCCGTGCCGACGGCGCGGGCCACGATCACCTGCCCCGCGGAGGAAAAGCCCATCGCCACGAAGGTCAGCAGATGCAGCGCCTCGCCCCCGATGGACACGGCGGACATGCCCGCCGCGCCGATGTAGTTGCCGACGATGACCATGTCCACGAGATTGTAGATCGCCTGCAGGGCGTTGGAGGCAAAGAGCGGCAGCGCAAAGCGAAACAGCTGGCGCACCACCGGCCCCTTCGTCAGATCGCGAATCATCGTGTCTGCCACAGATATGCCCCCTTTCCAAAATCGGATGGGGACAGTTTAGCACAAAATAAAATCTGCGGCAAGCGAGGCAAAAAGGCCGGAGGCCTTTTTCTCCGGCCTCCGGCTGGGTGTTACGCCGCGTTCAGCATCGTCTCGATGCTCAGACCGTAGCCGCGCGTCGGGTCGTTTAAGAGCACGTGCGTCACGGCGCCGATGAGCTTTCCATCCTGCAGAATCGGGCTGCCGGACATGCCCTGCACGATGCCGCCCGTGGCCTTCAGCAGCCCCGCGTCCGTCACCGTGATCAGATAGCGCGTGCAGTTCTGCTCGCGGTAGACGCGGTCGATCGTGGCGGAATAATCGCGCGTCTCCTGCCCTGCGACGGTCGCGCGGATGACCGCGTCGCCGGTGTGCACCTCGTTGTCCGCCGCAGTCTCGACCGTGCCGAGCGCCGGAATCTCCGTCATCGCGCCGAAGATGCCGAAGACGCTGTTTTCCTCCACGCTGCCGAGCATTTCGGCGTTCTGAAACGAGCCCATCAGCTCGCCCGCCTCGCCCTCTCGGCCCTGTCTTGCGCCGGAAATGTCCGCGCGCGTGATCTCGCCGCGCTCGATCGGCAGGAGCTTTCCGCTCTCCTCGTCCGCGATGCCGTGGCCGAGCGCGCCGTAAGCGCCCGTCGCGGGGTCGCAGTACGTCACGGTGCCGATGCCGGTCACGCCGTCGCGCAGCCAAAGGCCGAGCTGCAGCTTCCCGTCCTCGCCGCGGTACGGCGTCACGACGCATTTTTTCTCGAGCCCGCCGCGGTCGACGCGGATCGTCGTCTTCTCCTGCACGGTCTCGAGCGCCGCCGCGAGATCCTCCGGCGAGCGCACGTCTTTTCCTGCGACGGAGCGGATCACGTCGCCCTCCTTTAATCCCGCGTCCTTCGCGGGCGAGACGGTCCCGTCCGGCGTCTCAAGGTCGGCAAAGCCCGTGATGAGAAGCCCGTCCGTCTTCGCCTCGATGCCGACGGCCTGCCCCATCGGAATGAGCTCCGCTGCCCGCGCCGGCAGCGCGAGCAGGAGCGCGAGCGCGAACGCCGCGCCCGCTCTGCATAAAATTCGTCTTTTTTGCAAAAAATCCCCCCAGAACAAAATTTTTGCGCTCAGTTGGCCAATTTCGCGCAAAAATATTGTGCCCGCGCATCGGCGAAAGATGTTCGGAACATTCTCTCATGTTTGGAAGTCTTATTTTTTGATTTCAGAAGGAGGCAGAAGCATGCCCGTTTCCATGACGTTTTTCGGCACGACCACGTGGCTTTTGGACGACGGCGAGACGCAGATTTTGCTTGACGCGCATCTCACGCGGCCGAGCATGGCGCGCGCCCTGCTCGGAAAACTCAAAACGAACGCAAAATTTGTCGACGAGGTGCTCGGCCGCTTCCCGATGGACCGACTGCGCGCGATCTTCGTCTCGCACACGCACTATGACCATGTGCTCGACGCGGCCTACATCGCGCAGAAGACCGGCGCGGAGCTCCATGGCTCGGTCTCGGCGCGGAACGTCGGTTTCGGCGGCGGGCTTCCGGCCGAGCGCCTGCACCTCTTCAAGCCGGGGACGCCGGTGCGCGTCGGTGATTTTGAGATCACGGTCCTGCCCTCGATCCACTCGCGGCCGACGGCGATCAACAACGACCTCGGCGTCGTGATCGAGCGGCCATTATCCCAGCCCGCGCGCATGCGCGACTATTCCGAGGGCGGCTCCTTTGATTTTTACATCCGGCACGGCGAGCAGACGCTCCTCGTCCGCCCGAGCTGCAATTACATCGAGGGGGCTCTCAAGGACCTCCGCGCCGACACGCTCCTGCTCGGCATCGGCGGGCTGGGGAAGGAGGACGCCGCCTTCCGCGAGACCTTCTATCGCGAGACGGTCGGCTATGTGCGCCCGAAGCGCGTCATCCCCGTGCACTGGGATAATTTCTTTAGGCCCCTGAAAGCTCCGCTGCCGTATCAGACGCGCCTCGCGGACGACACGGCCGGCGGCATGGCCTTTTTGAAAGCGCGGCTCGAGGATGACGAAATCGCCTTCGACGTGGTCGACGCGTTCGAGACGGTGGAGCTGTGAGGATTGCTTTTCATTCCCAACCGAGGTAAAATAAACACATGGATAGAGACGATCTGCGGCGCATCTCGCCGGTACCCTGGATTTTGATCGTCCTGCTGGGCGTTTTGCTGGCAGGGCTGGCGCTCGTGCGCGTTTTTTCGCCCGGCGACGCGGCCGAGCCGGAGCCTGTGGAGACCGCCGCGGCCGCCACGCCGGAGCCGACGCCGGATGCGGCGGAGGCGCTTCTCGCCGGGATGACGCTGCGGGAGAAGATCTCGCAGCTGCTCGTCGTGCAGCCGCAGGCGCTCACCGGCACGAAGACGGCCACCGCCGTGGACGACGCGATGCTCTCCGCGCTTGAGGCCTACCCCGTGGGCGGCTTTCTGTTCACGGCAGAGCACATCAAGACCGCCGACCAGCTCGCCGCCTTCACGCGCGATCTGGCGCGCGCCGTGCCCGGCGCGCTCCTCACCGTGGACGAGGAGGGCGGACGCGTCGGCAGGCTCATGTACAGTGTCGGCACCACAAAGCTCAAGAGCATGTATTCCTACAAGGACGAGGGCACGAAGACGGCCTACAAAAACGCGTGGATTCTCGCGCAGGACCTGCAGAGCTTCGGTTTCAACACCGACTTCGCTCCCGTGGCCGACGTCTGGACCGTGAAGGGGAACGCCGCCATCGGCGACCGCGCCTACAGCGACGATTATGACGAGGCGGCGGAGCTCATTTCCTCTGCGGTCAAGGGCTTTCAAGACGGCGGCGCGCTCTGCTGCTTAAAGCACTTCCCCGGCCACGGCAGCACCACGACGGACAGCCACGAGGAGGCTGCAATCGTGAATAAAACGCTCGAGACGCTCCGGGAGGAGGATCTCAAGCCCTTTGCCGCCGGCATCGCCGCCGGCGCGGACATGGTCATGATCGGGCACATCACTGTGCCGTCGATCGACGATGCGCCTGCGAGCCAGAGTAAAAAGATCACGACGGACCTGCTCAGAGACGAGCTCGGCTTCGAGGGCGTCGTCATCACGGACGGTCTGCAGATGAAGGCCGCCGGCGCGATCTCCGACGGGGAGAAGGCGCTGCGGAGCCTGAACGCCGGCGCGGACCTGCTGCTGGAGATCGCCGATATCGAGGGTACGGTGGCCTCGCTCGAGCAGGCCGTCGCGGACGGCAGGCTCACGCAGGCGCGCATCGACGAGAGCGTCCTGCGCGTGCTGCGCCTGAAGCTGGAGCACGGATTGCTTTGATGAACATAGAATAAACCGCCTCCCGAATGGGACGGCCCTATAAGGAAGATTTCATTCACAAGGAATGGTGTAGCCCTGTTGGGGGCTGCACCATTTCCTTTCTTCCTTTTTGTCAAGCTGTTTCTGCTGTTTTTTGCAAAAAAATGAGGCCCCATCTTTTGCGATGGAGCCTCTCGCGATTCTATTTCCTTAACTTAATGACATTGCCCGGCTGTCCGGCGCTCCAAAAGAACATGCTTCTCATTCATATCGGAACGGCTGAATGCCCGCGGCGTCGTCATAGTAAAGCATCTTTTGCTCCTCATCGAGGGAGACAAATTCCTTCCAGTGCAGGCAGGCATACTTTTCGCCCGCTGCGGGCAGGGACGTCTCCGTGCAGCTCAGCCAGTATCCCGGAACCATCGCCGCGGTCAGATCATCCATGACCATGCCCTGCTCGATTCGTTCCTCTTCGGTGTCCAGAAAATACGTCAGGTTCAGCGGTTCTTGCGGCCCGTGGAGGGCAAACGTCGGGTCGGTATGATAGCCCTCGCCGTCCACAATCATGTAGGTCCAGGCATGATCCACCCCGTCAAAACACCCGATGGCCAGCGCATCCACCCCGACCTGCTGCAAAAGATAGGCATAGACGGAGCTGAGGTGCTCGCAAATGCCCTGCTTGTTCCTCAGAGCCGTATAGGTAAAGCCCTCTCCGTCGATCGTGATGTCGCCGTAGGTGAAATTCGCTGCCATGTAGGCATAGAGCTTGAGACTTTTTTCAAACTCCGTGTCGTCCGGCTCCAGAACGCTGTTGAGAAGCGCTTCGATCAGCGTCTCAAATTCTGCCTGTCTGGCGACGAATTCCTCCGGCGGGATGTTGTAATAAATCCTTCCGACCCCATTTTCGAACGGCGCGGTTCCGTCATTGCTCTTTCCGGTCACCGCCATGCAGGCGGCGGGAAACATGTGCGCAAGCGTGACTTCGTCCATGCACCAGTCATAGATCTCCTGACTCGCGCATGCAAACGTGTCCCGGCCTTCCCGGAGCGCATCGCACAGATGATAAAGAGAATCCCACCACGCCTGCGGATAGTATTTCGAGAGCAGCGGAGAATACAAATGCGCCTTGAACACATACGGCTCCACCGATTCCGGAGCAGGAGCAGCAGGCTCCGCGCTGACCGCACCTGCATCGGAGGGCATGACATCCGGCCTTGCCGCGCTCCCGCAGGCAGACCCCAGAAGAACCATGCTCAGCAGCAATATGGAAATCAAACGATTTGTCTTCATCTTACAATTCCTTGTCTTCGATACAGCGGGATGGAAAAAGGGACTGCCGCTGTACGCAACAGTCCCGTTTCGGTTTTTCGGATGATCAGAACGTCAGATTCGGAGACCAGCCCTTGAAGATGCTGCGGATGATGTTCTGGAAGAGCTCACGCAGCCAGCTGAAGTTGAACAGCTGAGACCAAATGGTCTGGTTGAAGTTCGGATCGGGTGTGGGAGCAGGACTGTCCGGCATCTCGGGGGCAGTGGTGCCGAAATACTCGGCAGCCGCTTTGATTGCCGCCGGCGCCTGGATCAGGCCCCAGCCAAACTCCGTGTCGTAGCCCGCATCGCCGAGATCGTAGCTGGACGCCTGCAGGATGGCCTTGAAGTCATCGGTGTTCATCTCGGGGTGCGCCTGCTTGAGCAGCGCGGCAAGGCCGGTCACGAAGGGCGCGGAGAAGCTCGTACCGCTGGAGCTGTATACGGAGCCGCGCGCGCCGATGCTGTAAACCTCATCGCCCGGCGCCGTGACGAAAATGCTGCTGTTCTGGTGCGAGAACTGGCTGCGCTCCAGACCCTTGTTGATGCTGCCGACGCCGATGGTCTCCGGGAGCGCGCCGGGGTAGTGCAGCTGCGTGTTGCCGTCGTTGCCGGTGGAGCAGACGATAATGACGCCCTTGCTCACGGCATACTGGACGGCCTCGCGCATACCCGTGGAGAGCCGGATGGAGCCGGAGCTGTAGTTGATCACGTCGCACTGGAATTCATCCACCGCAGCATAGATTGCCTGCGCGCCCACGCCGTCGGGCGTGGTGTTGCCGTCGGAGGTTTTGATCGGGATGATCGTCACCTTGGGGGCAATGCCTGCAATGCCGACGCCGTTGTCCTTCGCCGCGCCGATGATGCCGGCGATGAAGGTGCCGTGGCCGCTGGAGTCCTCGGTAGAAGCGCCCTCGGTGAGCATGTGCTTTCCGGCCAGCAGACGATTGGCTTCAAATTCGCCTGTGTTCGTGTAGATACCGCCGTCGATGACCGCGACGCGGACGCCGTCACCGGTCAGACCGCTCTGCCAGGCGGCTTCCATGCCGATCATCTTCATGCCCCACTGGCGAGAGGAGTAGGGGTCGTTGGACATACCGGCTGCCAGCACCCGTGCGCCGTCATTGTCCGGAATGTCAGCGGTTTTAAACTGATAATCAATGGGCAGTTCCTCCGCATTCTCCGCCAGCACGGAAATGCCGAACAGCGGCATGAGCAGGCACAGGATCATCAGCAGCGTCAGGCTCTTGCGAAAGGTGTTTTTCATCATGGTTTCTCCTTCGGGATCAGAAATTGTTTAGAAGGTCAGATTTGCCGTCCAGCCCTTGAAGAGATTGCGGATGATGTTCTGGAAGAGGTCGCGCAGCCAATTGAAGCTGAAGAAGTCACTCCAGGAGCTGCCCGGATTGTCCGGCTGGGACATATCGGGCGCCTCATCGCCGAAGTACTCGGCGGCGGCGCGGATGGCGTCGGGCGCCTGAACGAGACCCCAGCCATAGTAGATATCACGCCCCTTGGTGCTCAGATCCTTGCAGGAGTTCTTCAGGATTTCCCGGAAGTCGTCCGGGGTCATCTGCGGCCAGGCCTCCTTCAGCAGCGCCGCGACGCCGGCGACAACCGGCGCGGCAAAGCTGGTGCCGCTGCTGAGCGTGACGGTGCCGGGCAGTCTGCCGAGACTGTAAACGCCGACGCCAGGGGCGGCGACAAACACGCGCTCATTCCGGTTGGAGGTCGCGCTGATCACCAGGTCCTTGTCCACGGAGGAGACGGAGATGACACCGTCATAAGAGGCGGGATAGAGCAGCTCCTTGTTCCCGGAGTTGCCTGCGGCAGCGATGACGATGACGCCCTCATCCAGCGCGTGCTGAATGGCAGCCTGCACCTCCGGCACAATCTCCGGATCGCCGGCGCTGATGTTGAGGATGTCGCAGTGGCATTCGTCTACCGCGGCGTAAATGCCGGCGGCCTGCGCGGCAAAGTCGGTTTCGGAAGAGGCGTAGCTCTTGATCGGCGCGATCGTGACGCCGGGGGCAATGCCTGCGACGCCGACGAGGTTGTCCTTCGTCGCGCCGATGATGCCGGCGATGAAGGTGCCGTGGCCGATCGTGTCGGTTACGCCGGTGCCGCCGACGCAGTTTTTACCGGGGAGAATGCGGTCCTTGTCGATGTCCATCGTGGAGCCGGACAGGCCGGAGTCCACGATCGCGACGACCACGCCCTTGCCGGTGAGACCGGAGCGCCATGCCTCCTCCATCCCAATGGTCTTCAGATTCCACTGCAGAGCGGAAAAGGGATCGTTGGAGATGCCCTTCAGGCTGCCGGAGACGCTGCTCTCCTTGACCTCGGTAAACTGATAGTCGCCGGGCGTGTCAGCCGCGAACACCGAGAGGCCGAACAGCGGCACAAGCAGACACAGAACCATCAGCAGGGTGAGACCCTTGCGGAAAATGTTGTTCATCTAGTTCCTCCTTGCAGTCGGGGGGCTGTTCAGAAGCTCAGGTTCGGGGACCAGCCCTTGAAGATGCTGCGGATGATGCTCTGGAACAGGTTGCGGATCCAGCTGAAATCAAAGATGTTCCAGCCGGTGCCGGGATTGTCGGGCTGATCGGGCTCGGTGGGAGCGCTCGGGTCGTTGAGCTCATAGCCCCACTTCTCGGCGGCGTATCTGAGGGCCGCGGGAACCTGAATCAGGCCGTTGCCGGCATAATCCTGTCCGGCAAGCTCACGGCTGGTGGCAATCAGAATCTCCTTGAATTCCGCGAGGGTCATGTCGGGGTTCATCTGTTTGAGCAGCGCGGCGAGACCGGCCACATAGGGCGTGGAGAAGCTGGTGCCGTCCATCGTGGAGACGATGCCCGGCAGGAGGCTGAGGCTCGCGACCTTCTCGGCAGGCGCCACAACGAACACGCTGTCGTTCTTGTTGGAAAACACGCTGACGTTCAGATTCTGATCCACGCCGCCGACGCCGATGACGGAGTCATAGGCAGCGGGATAGTTGTACTGGGCAGGCGTACTGCTGTCGCCCTCGTTGCCGACGGAAGCGACCACGATCACACCGGCGGCGGCAGCGGCGTCGACGGCGGCCTTGAGATTCGCCTTCCGGTCGCTGGGCGTGCCCATGCTCATGTTGATGACCTGGCAGCCGGCCTCCACGCAGTCATAGACCGCCTGCGCCATGTCGCTGAGGGCCTTGACAATGTAGAAATCGCACTCGGGGGCAACGCCGGCGATGCCGACGCGGTTGTCCTTCGCCGCGCCGATGATGCCGGCGACGAAGGTGCCGTGACCTTCGATGTCAGTCGCAGAGTCGCCGATGGAGCCGGTGTAGTTGGGTCCGGCTTCCACGCGGCTTCTGGCAATGTCGCCCGTGGCGGTGGAAAGACCGCTGTCGATGATGCCGACCTTCACGTCCTTGCCGGTGGGTCCCATGCCCCAGGCCTCGTTCATGCCGACAGCCTTCATGCCCCACTGCTTGGTGGAGCCGGGGTCGTTGGTCATTTTGTCCACTGCCAGCGCGGAGAGCCCGAACAGCGGAACGAGCATGCACAGAGCCAGCAGCATGGCAAGCCATTTTCTTGTCTGTTTCATATGCTTCCTCCTCTTTAAAATATAAAAGTCAGTCTTCTGTCTGCTTTGATGGACATTATAGCATAAATCTGTCGATATGGAACATTCTGATTTGTAAAAATTTGCTGTTTGAATTTGTGGAAACAGCCGAACGGTCAGCGCTCTGTTCCGATGGTGTAGAGATTCAGAAAGGTCTGCGCGCACTCGGCGCGGCTGAGCGAGGCCTGCGGGCGGAAGGTGCCGGCGGAGTCGCCGTTCATGATGCCGGTGATCTTGCAGATCATCACATTGACAGCTGCCCAGGAGCTGATGGAGGACGCGTCCCGGAACTCATCCTTGAGCAGCATCGCGGCCGTTTTGGCGTCCAGCCGCTGGATCATCTTCGCGGAGGCGTCGTCCAGCTTTGCCTGGCTCAGCAGGAAGCGAACAATCATGGTGGCCATCTGCTCGCGGGTAATGGCCTTGTTTGGGGAGAAGACGTTCGCGCTGCCGTCGCCGGTCGTCACGCCGTTCTTCACACCCCAGACCACCGCGTCGCGATACCAGCAGCCGGCGTCGTTCGGCACGTCGCTGAAGGGGTTGCTCTGACCCTTCACGCTTGGCTGATCTGCCAGGCGGTAGAGCACCGTGATGACCATGGCGCGCGTGACGGTGCCGTCGGGATCGAAGCGATTGTCGCCGACGCCGTTCATCAGTCCGCTGGCCTTGACAAAGTCCACTGCCTCGGCGTACCACGCGGAGCGGGAGACGTCCGAAAAGCCGCTTGCGGGGAAGCTCGCCGCGAAGGCGGATGCGCTGAGCGCAAAGACCAGGCACAGCGCCAGCAGCAGGGAAACCATCTTTTTCATGTGAAAACCTCCAAACAGAATGCAGAAATGCGCTTGTTGTTTTGACGATTTGATTATAACATAGTTCCCAGAATCTGCAAGTGCAAAGCCCTTCTGGATTGACGAAATCTGCCTATCTGCGGTATACTTGAAACAACAACCCGAAAGGAGTGATTGACATGAAAAGAATCCTGAGTCTGATGCTCGTGCTGGTCATGATCCTCACGCTGGGCGCCTGCGGAAAGAAAGCCGCGGAGCCTGCCGGGTCTGAGGCTGAAGATCTGGTCACGATCATGGTCAATATAAAGGGAGTGGAAGGCAATGTCGCGATTTCAGATGACGGCACAGAGCCGGTGCTCGATCCGGAGTTTCCCGCGCAGTCCGCTTATATGAATGTGGAAAAGGGCACGGTCGTCAAAATCCTCGCGGAGCCGGAGGAGGGATATCACTTCTTCAAGTGGACCGTCGACGGGAAAGAGTATTCGACCGAGCCGCTGATCTCCGTCACGGCGGAGGAGGACACGGAGTTTATCGCGGAGTTTCTGCCCGAGGGCAAGGACGGAAAACCCGTGGATCTCGATGCGGTCAAGACCCTCGGCGATCTGCTTGGGCTGCCTGAGGTCGGAACCAGCCTGACCGGCACGACCTACGTCTATGCGTTTGAGCAGGACGGCAGCACCTGGCGTGCCATCTGCGACGTCCCCGAGGAAACTGCGCAGGCCATCTTTGATCTGGACTTCGACGATCCCGATTATGACAAGAAGCTGAATGCGCTGATTGCGCCGCTCCCCGTCAAGGTCATTGAGAATCTCACCGAGAACATCCCCTCGCAGAAGGAGGCCGATCAGTATCTCGGCAAAACCGGCCAGGAGCTGATCGACGACGGCTGGACGGTGCACTACTACAATCTGGATGAGCTGCAGTTCAAAATGACCCATGGCATCTATTCTTACGACATCACCTTTGAAGGAAAGATCAAGGATCCCGACAGCTTCAACGAGGACACGGATATGGGCGGTCTGACGGTAAAAGCCATCACCTGCAGCGGCGTCGGCGACGCCACCTATGTGGAGATGCCGGAGGAATAAGGCGCTCGGGCTTGACATACTATGGTATTGGGGTCATAATGTAATCAAGTCATTGATTTCGTCGTACATCATGTTTTTCTTTTTCTTTTTATCTTCTTTTCTGTTTCCTCAACAGGCCAGCCCCGCAGCGATCGCCGCGGGGCTGGTGCTTTTCAATCCCAACAGAAGCTGCAGGGCTGCTCGCCGGGTTGACTTTCTTCAGAACAATCATTATAATTTGATCATCATCTCTTCGAGTGCGATCTAAGGAAGGATGAATCAGCATGAAAAAATGGATTTCTTCCATTTTGGCAGTTCTGATGGCGCTGACCCTGACCGCCTGCGATGGCGGAAAGGCGCCTGTCGGCAGTGCCGAGCAGGAGAACAGCCCAAATCCCGCAATCAGCTCCGGTGAAGACGCAGGAGATGCGTCGGGCGCCGATTACAGCGGCGTCACCGCCATGCCTGCGGACGAGGTGGAGCAATTTGCCGCGCTTGTGAAGGACGCCTATCTGAACGAGGACTGGGATTGGATTGCAGAGCATGTGCGCTATCCCATCACCGTAGACGGCGAGGAGCTCGCCGATGCGCAGGCGCTGACCGCGTTCCTGAGCGAGCGGCACGTCCATCCGTCTGACCGGACGGCGATGGAAGAGGAGACCTGCAGCGGCCTCTTTGCCAACGGACAGGGAATTTGTCTGGGCAGCGGTCAGATTTGGCTGCTGGATCCAGGCTATGCGTCGGATGCGGAGCCAAAGCTTGAAATCATTGCAATCAGCGGCGTGACAAAGGATTCTTAATTGAACACGGCAGCACGGAGCCCGATGATCCGGATGATCGGGAAGTGAGTACGGTCCTGATTGCCGACCGCGAGGAGACCTGGGTTTTTGAAATCGTATCGGGTCACCAGTATGTCGCCACAAGACTTTCCGACGATACGGTGTCGCTGCTGCCCAATGACATCATGACACAGCAGGTCAATGTCAGAGACGAGAATGTGATTGCATCGCCCGGACTCATCTCCACCGCAAAAGACGGCGGGTTCTATGTGACGGATATCGAGGGAGGCGATGAGATTCATGTCGCGAAATCCTATTCACAGGGATACAGTCAGTATTCCAGCTACAGGCTTTATTACGGCGCATCGATTCTGAACCGTGAACTGGCAGATGGGATGGACGTTGTCCCGAAGCCCATTGCAGAAATATCGGACCAGTTTCCCAACGCGTCGGTGGAAGAAGCAGCGGCGGGCCCGTTCCGTCTGGAGTATGCACCTTCTGATGCAGTCAGAGGCAGGATCTCTCTCATGACCTTGAAACAGGTCCTGGCGTCTCACGGTGAGGGAACCGCTTGTGAGACGACCTCAAAAAATGAGAATTCCGATGGGGTACCCATGCGTTCGATCGGGACTTACCGTCAGAACGAGGAACATGTGTTTGAGATCCGAAGAGACCCTGCAATCCCGGCGTCTGTCAGCACGATTGAGTGGCTTGCCATGGCCCCGTCGGAGTTTTCGGTCTATGTTCCCTTCTACGCCTCTGTGATGACCGAGACGCCGGATGGGTACACAAGCGAATCCACGCAGACATTTGATCCGGAGTCCATCTACTGGCTGTTCAATGAGCTCGGCAACGCAGGCAACGGCAGCTATTACAGAATGGATGACAGCGGTGCATACTACGACAGGAACGGAGATGCAGTGGACGCCGAAACCGCGCAGGCTGTTCTTCAGTTCCTGTCGGAGAGCGATCTGATCCATGATCTGCATGATGATATGAACCGGGCGCAGGAAGCGCTGAATTCCAAAGCCGCCGCTGACGATGAGCGGATGGCCGCGCTGGCAAAATCGGCTTCTGATGAAGAAGTTGCGGCCATGGCGAATCAGCTGGCAAATGAGAATGCTGAATATATCAAGCGCATCGCCAGTGAAAAGCTCGCGGAAATTGACAATGCGGTTTCCGCCTATATAAAGGAATCCGGTTTGGAACAAGCCGGTAATCATCATCCCGGCGCGGCAGCGCTTCCGATTGTTTTGCTCTGCGCGGTATTGGTCCTTGCTTTTTCGTTCTTAGGCTATCGCGTTGTGAAACGGAAAAAGGCGAAGCGGGTTTGATGAAACAGAGGTGCTCCTCCGCTTATGCGGAGGTGATTCCGAAATGAAAAAAGATTGCTGAAAGGTCTGGCCTTTCAGCAATCTTTTCTTTTGTAAAGCGAATCGTTTTTTTATGTAATATTATCAGCCTGTGATCTGTATCGTTTTCCGCTCCGGGAGCGCAATCGGCTTTTCCTTCGGGAATTCCAGCGTCAGCACGCCGTCCTCGAATCTGGCCTTGATCTCCTCCTCGGGAATGTTCTCGCCGATATAGAAGCTTCTGGCAAGAGAACCCTCATAGCGTTCCTGATGGACGATGGTACCCTTTTTGTCCTTGTCGTCTTCCTCAAGTCCCTTGGAAGCGCTGATCGTCAGATAGCCGTTTTGCAGCTGCAGATCGATCTGGTCTTTCTTGAAGCCCGGAAGATCCACCTTCAGCTCGTAGCCGTCATCGTGTTCCCTCAGATCCGTCTTCATCACGCGTGACGCGTGCTTGCCGTACAGCTTGCGATCCACATCGGACTCGAAGTCTCTGAACGGGAAGCCCATCCAGTCGTCAAACAAACTCTCTCCAAAAATACTCGGTAACATAAGTCATGCCTCCTTTGGTTTTGCAATCATATCTGTTTGTTACCTGAGCAAGGGGATGGAGGTCATCCATTCGATCTCTGTTCCTTTGTTCGCTTTTTATTATAGCACCGAAATTAGCACTGTCAAGCCGAGAGTGCTAAAAGTATGTAAACAATCTTCGGATGATTTGTAAATACATTTATTTCCTGAGGGATTGATTTGTTTACTCCTATGAGGGAGAACGCGTGCACTTGAGTCGGTTCGGCCGTTGATTGCGATATTGATGTATGATAGAATGAAAAAAACTGTCCAGCTGAAAGGAGCCGCCATGAGCGACGATGCACTTTATAAAGCGCTTGGAAGCCTGACAAAAGACAAAACGAAGTGGAAAGAAAACATTCCGTATGTTTCGTCCCTGCTCACCCACAAATCTGTCAGAATTCAGGCGAAGGCGCTCTGGCTGCTGGGAGAAATGGGGCTCGCCAATCCGCCGGAGGTTCGGGACGCGGTTCCTTCGATTGCGGCCTTCCTGAACAGTCCGACGCCGCTTCTGAGAGCGCGTGCAGTCAACGCCCTCGGCAGAATCGGACGCGGGAGCTACCCCGCGATGGAAGCGTATTGGCCGGATCTGTTCCGCTTTGCCTCCGATGAGGACGCAAGCGTCCGGCTGAGCTTTGTCTGGGCGTCAGAAAACATAGCGGTGAACACACCGGACATTTATGCGGATTCTATGCCGGTCTTTGCGGCGCTTCTGCACGATGCGAATGACAAGGTGCGCATGGAAGCGCCGGAAATGTTCCGCGTCCTCGGCAAACGCAGGCCGGAGCTTGTCAGGCCGTATCTGGAGCGGCTGAAAAGTGTCTCGGAAACGGATCCGAACCGTGTTGTTCGGATCCACTGCCTCGGCGCGATCCGGGCGGCGGAAACGAAACGATCACCAAGTATGAACAGGAGGAATCAGACATGAAGCAATCAAAAAGAAAAACATGGGTCTGGCTTTTGGCCGCGGCACTGCTGCTGCCCGCGCTCGGCCTCTTCGGCTGCAGCAGGCAGGAGCAGGCGGCAGATGCAGCAGCGCTTCTGACGCCGCGCGAGCGTCTTGAGATGGAGGCGGAGGCCTCTCCCGATTGGGTCACGGCGCTTCCGGAGGCACAGGACGCACAGCAGCTTTTTGTCATCGCCGCGCACGAAAAAACCACCGCGTGGGTCTCCTTGCACGAAAAGGATGAAAACGGCGAATGGCACATGATTATGTCCACGCCGGGATTCATCGGCAAAAACGGTCTGGGAAAAACGCAGGAGGGCGACGGCATGACGCCCGTGGGCACTTTCACGTTCAACCGTGCCTTCGGCATTGCGCCAGACCCCGGCTGCGCGATCCGCTATGTGCAGGCGGACGAGGACACCTACTGGTCCGGCGACGTCAACGAGGGGATGCACTATAACGAGCTTGTGAGCCTGAAGGAGCTCCCGGAGCTCGATAAGGACAACAGCGAGCATATTCTCGATTACCCGTATGAATACCAGTACTGTCTGAACATCAGCTACAACGCGGACGGCACGCCAAACGCCGGCTCGGCGATCTTTTTGCACTGCCTCGGCGACCGCAAGCCGCGCACCGGCGGATGCGTTGCGATCCCGATGGATCAGATGTATTTTGTCATGCAGCATGTGTCTCCCGACTGCGTGGTCGTCATCGACTCGATGGAGCATCTGGGAGCAGACTTCTGACCCGGCAGGACGCCTCCAATCGTATGAAACATCAGAAACAGGAAGGCTTTTATTGGCTATGACAAGGGCAATCAAAACATTGTTCGGCGCTATCCATCTGACCTGGCCGAGACTCATCGTCATCATCATGGCCGTCTCTATCCTGCTGACGGCCTGCGCGGATCATTCCGACAACCAAAATGTGGTTTTTGAGGATATGGAGGCTGCGTTTGAGCAGGCAGATTTGCTGTCGGCCAACATCGGGCTCTTTTCCAAAACCGTCAGCGGGGACGCCATATCCTACGGCGAATGCGGCAGCGGCGCGAACACCAGGACGGGGCTCAAATCCATGGCGACCTTGGTATAGAGCATTCCGCCCTGTCCCATCCCGGCATTGAAGCAGGCGATGATCACATAAGCGCCGGTGCAGGAGACGATGAAAAAGGTGAAGAGAAAACTTAAGGCCTGCAGGAGGGAGAAAGCCCGCCGTCTTCCCTGATGAAAGACGGCGGGCTTTTTTTGATTTCTGTGCTCGATAACTGGTATTTCACAATGAGTCGGTTTTTTAATTCTCTGCCGAAGCACACAGACAGCCTTAAAGGACCGCAAAGGTGTGCATCATACTGCGGAAGCGCGCTCCATAGCCCTCGGCGCTTTCCTGTGTGTAATGCCCCCAGGCGACGAAGCAGCCGTCGTCAGCAGGGATAATATAAACCATCTGAAGCTCCCATATGGACATCTGCCCCTCTTTATCCACCTCGCCCCTGAGATCGATGCAGTCGCCTGCGCGGTCCAGCGTGTATTCCCAGCGAGAGACATTATATTGCGCGGAAAGCGTCTGAGTGATGGAAGCGGCCGTCGTTTCGGCATCATCCGAGCTGTGCGTGATCTCAAGATAAATATCGGGATCGTCGGGGTTATCCGAGACCGAGATGAACCGTTCACAGTCCGCTTCACTGTGTCGTACGAAATTCTCGTAGTCATAGCCCATCTCAAAGCCAAGCGTGTCGTTCCGGATCGCCTCATAATGAACGGTCTGTTCCGTTCCTTCGAGTGTGACGGTTCCCTCAAAGTGTTCTCCGGGCCGCAGAGCCAAATCGGAACCCGCCGCTGCGGCAGCCGTTCCATCCGCTGTCTCAGTGCAGATTCGTGCCGTTCCGGTAATAGTGCTCTGCGCGATCACTTCGACCGTATATTCGCCGGGTGCAGCGGTAAAGGCTGCGCTGTCCCCACCGCTGACAGACGTTTCATAGTCCGGTTCTTCGGGGAAATCGTCTGAGCCGAGTACGCCCGCCGTGAAGCGAAGGGAGAGCTTCCCATCTTTATCGATACCAGTCGCATCCACAACAACCTGCTCGTTTTCGCCAACAGAAAGATAACCAAGACCGGTGCTGTTTTTGGGGCCATGGTCCGCGGTGATGCTGATGCTGTTATCTCCGTTTGTGCTCACACCGAATACGGGCTTTTGTTCGCAGGCAGAAAGCAGGAGAACCATGGCAAGAAGCAACAGAGGCAGGCTTTCCTTCATTCTTTTCATCATCAAATCATTCCTCCAAAATGAGAAAACTTCCTATATTGCAGTGCAAAAAACATGGCAATGTTATATGCTGGTTTCTATACATCCCGCGTTCATCCCCTGTGTCATTGGGTGAATCTATATCGTCCGCACATTCGGCTCACCGCCATTCTAAGGTCGTTTTCAATACTTCCTTATAAGAGCGCGGCAAAAGGGAGGCGCTTTTTTGTTTTGGGATTGTGCTCAGCCGACGGAGAGCAGGGCGGCCTCGGAGATCACCTTGGCGCCGCTGGCGTCGGTGATGACGCAGCGGTAGCGCTGTCCGTCGCGCTTCGCGGTCGCCTGGATCGTGAGCGTGTCGGTATCTGCGCCGGCGGCGGAGGAATCATACCACATGGTCTTGCCGGGCTGGCAATACTGCCACTGGTAGGTCAGATCGTCGCCGGAGACCTGCACGGTGAAGACGGCGCTCGTCCCGAGCGCGGCGGTCTGATCCGCCGGCTGGGAGAGGATTTCCGCCATCGGCTGCGGCGCGCCGACCGTGAGCGCCGCGGCCTCGGAGATCACCCGGTTTCCGGAGACGTCGGTGACGACGCAGCGGTAGCGCTGCCCGTCGCGCTTCGCGGTCGCCTGAATCGTGAGCGTGTCCGTGGTTGCGCCGGCGGCGGAGGAATCATACCACATGGTCTTGCCTGACTGGCAATACTGCCACTGGTAGGTCAGACCCTTTCCGGAGGCCTGCACGGTGAAGACGGCGTCCGCTCCGAGGGCGGCGGTCTGATCCGTCGGCTGGGAGAGGATCTCCGTTGGCCGGATGCTGCTGTCGATCGTGACCGTCACGGGGTCGGTCGTCACGCTTCTGCCGAGCGCGTCGGAGATGACGCAGCGGTAGGACTGGCCGTCGCGCTTCTGGGTGAGGGTGACGCCGATGACCGCGCCGTCCGCGCCGGGCATGCCGGAGTCATACCACGTGGTCTTTCCGGGCTGGCGATACTGCCACTGATAGGTCAGCCCCGCGCCCTGCGTGACGACGGAGAGCAGCACCGTCTCGCCTGCGGCGCCGGAGACGTCCTTCGGCTGGGAGACGATCGGGTCAAACGGCTCGTCGGCGAGGAAGTGGACGGTCGCGTTGTTGAAGCGGTAGGCGCCGGGGATTGCATTCCACTGTTCCTCCGTGCCGACGTAATAGATATCCTGCAGCGCGTCGCACATGTCGAAGCAGCCGAACATGCTGTTGTCAATCGAGGCAACGCTCGCCGGAATCGTGACGCTCGCGAGATTGCTGCAGGCCATGCACATTTCCGCGGGAAGCGCTGTGACGCCTTCCGGGATCGTGAGGGAGGTGATGCCGCAGCTGCTGAACGCGGAGAAGCCGATTTCGGCAACACCGGCCGGAATCGAGATGCGCTTCAGATTTCGGCAGCCGGAGAATGCGTTGGCGCGGATTCGGAGCACCCCGCTCGGAATTTCGTATGCACCGCTCTTTGCAGAGGGGTACAGGATGAGCTCCGTCATGTCCCTGGTGAAGAGCACGTTATCCACGGACACAAAGCACGCGTTGCCGGGCGCGACGTTGATCGTCGTCAGGCTGCTGCAGTTTTGGAACGCGCCGTCGCCGATGAAGGTGACCCCTGCCGGGATTGTGACGCGCTCGAGGCCGGAGTGGCCGAGCGCATAGCTGCCGATGTATTCGAGACTCTCGGGAAGCGCGATGCTCTTCAGCGACCAGCAGGAACTGAACGCGTTGCGGCCGATGGCGATGACGCCCTCCGGGATGGTCACCTGCTCCAGGTTGTATTGGTTGTAGAAGGCCTCGCCTGCGATCAGCCGCGTGCCGGGGCGGACGTCAAAGCAGACGGAGCCGTTATCGGCCGCACGCATCAGGATGGAGTCATAATAGAACGAGTCGTCGATCCAGTTTGCGGTATCGTCATAAATCGGCGTATTGTCGAGCGCGTGGCTTCCGATGTTCCTGACGCTCGACGGAATGTCGACCGACGTCAGATTTCCGCACTGATGGAACGCGTAGTCTCCGATCTCCACGACGCCGTCCGGAATCGTGAGGGCGGTCAGGCCGGTGCAGCGCGCGAACGCGGAATCTCCGATGCGCTCCAGACTCGTCGGGAGCGTCACGCTCGTGAGGTTCGCGCATTCGGAGAACGCGCCGTAGCCGATGCTGCTGACGCCGGGCTGAAGAACCACGGTCGTCAGATTCGGGCAAAAGGCGAACACGCTGCCGTCCATGGTCTCGACGCTTGCCGGAATGGTGACGCTCGTGAGACCGCTGTAGGCAAAGGCCATTTCTCCGAGCCGCACAATGTGCTCGGAAAGGTCAATGCGCTTCAGGCTCGTGCATCCGTCGAACGCAAAGTAGCCGATTTCCGTGACGGTATCCGGGATCGAAACCTGCTCGAGATTCTCGCAGCCGTAGAACGTCGTGCCGCCGATGCGCGTGATGCCGGGCTCAATCACCACGGCGCGGATGCGCGAATCGAACGACAGCGGGCTTTTATCGTCCGGCGTCTCTCCGTCGGTATAGCGGTCCCAGGTGGCGCCGGTGCCGGTGACGGTGACGACGCCGTTTTCATCCATGGTCCAATACGCGTTGTCGCCGCACTGGCCGGACGGCAGGACCACGCCGTCCTGACAATGGATGAAGGCGCTCGTGAGCGAGTTGTTGAACTCCGCGATCTCGACGGCGTTCCACTGCGCCGTCGTGCCGGGGTAATAGACGTCGCCCAGGCCGCGGCAATTCGGGAAGGCGTTATATTCAACGCGCTCGAGGCTTGCGGGCAGCGTCAGCGCCGTGAGCGCCTCGCAGGAGCGGAACGCGCCGGAGCCGATGCTCGTCACGCCGTCCGGGACGGTGTAAGTCTCGCCCCTGCCGAGCGGATACTGCACCAGCGTGGTGCAGGCCTTGTCAAAGAGCACGCCGTCCACGGCGGCAAAGACTTCGCTGTCGGCCGCGACCTCGAACGACTGCAGGGAGGCGCAGCCGTAAAACGCGCTGTCTCCGATGCGCTCGAGGCTCGCCGGGATGGAGACGCTCGTCAGATTCCCATCCCAGCAGAACGCCTGGTCCGCAATGCTCGTGACGCCCTCGGACAGGACGACCGTTTTCACCCTGTCGGCAAATCGCATCCACGGGTTGGACGTCATCTCACCCGTGCCGGAGATGACGAGGGCGCCGTCCTCCAGCAGGGCCCATGTGAGGTGCTCGCCGCAGGCACCGTTGGGATAGTACGTGCCGTCGGCGCACAGAATCTTCGCTCTGTCCAGCGGCTCGTTGCCGAACTGGATCTCAACCGCGCTCCACTGCGCGATCGTGCCGGCGAAGGAGACCTCCGCGAGCGCGCCGCAGCCGCTGAACGCGCAGGATTCGATGCGCGCAAGGCTCGCGGGGAGCTCCACGCGCGTCAGGTTGGGGCAGGAGTTGAACGCGTTGTATACAATGCTCGTGATCCCCTCGGAGATCACGACGCGCTGCACGTCGTTCTGGTGCTCGTACACCCATGGGGACGAGGTGATCTCACCCGTGCCGGTGATCGTGAGCACGCCGTCGGCCAGCGTCCAGAAGGCATTGCTGCCGCAGGGCTCCGGCAGCGACGGGTCCGCCGGATCGTCCACGCGGATCGATGCGACGCCGAGGACGTGCCCGTCCGCCGGGTCGGCATAGACCGTGGCGGTGAGCTTGCGGACGGAATCATACTGGCGGAAATATGCCGGATCGTCGCTCCAGAAGGTCAGCCAATCCTGCGTCGAGCTCCAGAGGACAGGGCGGTAACACCATTCGTACTCCGAGAGGTCGAGATAGGGATTGGACAGACCGGAAAGATCGGCGTTTTCGCCGTCTGCAACCCGATAGAAGACCGTTGCAAGCTCCGATCTGTTGAACGAAGAGCTCGGCAGAAACTGCGCGGGATCAAAGCCTGTTAAGATATTGCGCCAGTATGTCCAGTGAATCGCGTCGATCTGCCGCTGCGACAATCCCTCGAGGTCCGTAAACAGCTCCCGATAGCCGGTGATCGAGCCGTTGAAGAGATCATAGAGCATCTCCGCGACGCCGACGCGCGTGCCGTAATAGCTGCGTACCTGCGTGACGGCGCCCTCCGGCGCCTCGCTGCACAGCACGAGCTCGCCCGTGGCGACGGGAACATTGATATCACCGTCGGAACAGTAGATGCAGGCGGCGGTCAGCGCGTCGTTTCCGCTGCCGAGCCGCATCGCGTTCCACTGCTCCGTCGTGCCGGAGTAGTTTACATTCTGAATGTTCGGGCAGCCGTCGAACGCGCGCTCGCCGATCACGGTGACCGTTTCGGGGATCGACACGCTGCGCAGATTCTCATAAAAGCAGAACGCCTCGTCGGCGATGCTCGTGACGCCGTCGCCCACCATGATGCAGGTGACGTCCGTATCCATCCAGCCCGGAGAGGAGGTCATCTCGCCCGTGCCGGTGATGCGGAGCGTGCCGTATTCATGCTTGTACCAATAGACGTCGTTTCCGCACTGTCCGCTCGCGACGATCGAAGGATCGGACGTCGGCTCGTCGGTCGGGTCTGGCGGCGGAGTCGGCTCGTCGGTCGGCTCGGAGGCGGGTTCGATCGTGCCGTCCGCGCAGTGGATGGCGGCGTAGTTCAGGCGCTCATTGCCTTCGCTGTCGCCGGTGATCGTGTTCCACTGCTCAATTGTGCCGGCATAATACACGTCGTGCAGCTTTGTGCAGTTGCGGAAAACCGCATTTCCGAAGCTGGTCACGCTGTCCGGGATCGTGATGGTTGTCAGATTGCTGCAGCCGCTGAACGCGCCAACTTCTATAGCGGTCACAGAATCCGGAAGCACGATCTCGGAGAGACTGCTGCAATTATCGAATGCAGAGAATCTGATGAGCGTAATGCCGTCCGGAATCGTAATGCTCGTCAGGCTGCTGCAATCACCGAACGCGTTTTGATCAATGTATATGACAGAAGCCGGGAGATCGATGCTCCGCAGGCTGCTGCATCGACTAAAAGCGTTTTCGCCGATCTTTTCCACGCCGTAGGGGATCGCCATTTCCACCAGGTTTTCACAATCATAAAACGTGCCGGACCGAATCTCCGTCAATCCGCTCGGAAGCATGACAGTTTTCAGTTTGCTTTGAGAAAACGCATAGGAATCGATCGCCGTCACGGTTGAAGGAACCGCATACTGCACGTCGGAACGAGCAGCCGGAAAACGGATCAGCATCTTTTCGTCTTTGCTGAACAAAATGCCATCTACAGCTGCAAAGGCCGGATTGTCCTCTGCAACCTCATACGCCTCAACGCCTGGAGAATAAGCAAAATTGTGTTCACCGATGCTTGTAAGAGAACTCGGAATGACGATTGTTGGGACATGCAAGTTGCCAAACAGCCCCATCGCAATTCCAGTCACGCCCTCTTCAAACACAATCGCTGCTGCGTGTTCAGCGTCGAAATTGATCCAGCTTACTTCGCCTTGGCCGCTGAACGTAAGCACATCGTTTTCATCCCGCGACCAAAAGGTGTTCTCGCCGCATTGACCGCTTGTGGGCGATGGCGTCGGTTCTGCGGGCTCTGTCGGATCGGGCGGGATTGGCTCCTCAGGCGTCTCCGTTGCTGCCGGATCGGTCGGTGCTGCGGGTTCGTCCGGGTCCGCCGCGAGCGCCGCGGAGGGCAGCAGCGACAGCACCAGACAGAACACCAGAAGCAAACTGAAAATACGTCGTTTCATAGGTTCATCCTCGCTTTACGTTGTGTTGAAAATGTATAAAATAAATATACCATTTCGGCAATATGGTGTCAATCATGACGGAAGACCTTTTGCCGTTTCTGACAGACAGGAAAAAAACGTCTCCCGAGAGGGAGACGGTTTTGTTACGACGCGCCGGATACCATGTAGGCCAGCGCGAGAGAGTTTGTGAAGATGTGAAAGAAGATCGGCGTCCAGATCGTCTCGGTGCGGTCGTAGCAGAAGGTGATCGCCGCGGTGAGCGGGATGTATTCCAGCGCCGAGAGGAGCACCCTCCAGTCCTGCTCCACGATGGCAAACTGCCACACGTGGTAGACGCAGAACACCGCGATCGACACGACCCAGCCGAGCCAGCGGCGTTTTCTGGCGAACGTGCCGAAGAGCACGCCGCGAAACAGCACCTCCTCCGCGATCGGCGCCATGAGCACCGCCACGGCGAAGGTTTTTTTATATTCGAGGTTCGCGAGCTCTCCGATCGCGTCGTTGTTCGGCGTCGCGAGCTCGCCGAAGACGTCCGTCAGCCCCTGCAGCACGAGCGTGAGCGCGATCTGCAGCACATAGGCCAGCGCCATCACGAGGATGGCGCGGCGTAGATTGCCCACGAAGCGGTCGAAGCTCTCGCGCAGATAGTTCCAGAACGCGATGAGCACGAATACGAACGTGAAGAGATAATAGATCACGTTCGCGCTCGCGTCGGAGAGGTTGTCCGGCCCGATCAGCAGATAGAGCACGGGCACAAGCAGCAGCGGCAGCAGTATCACGTGGATCGGCAGCCAGATCCAGCCGCAGATGCGCTCGCGCCGCAGCATCAGATCGTCAAAGGGTTTCATAGATCGTTGCTCCGTTCGGGAAGGTGTGTAGGGGCGATTCACGAATCGCCCGCGGGCCGCCGGGGTCGTCGGCCCTACGAATGGTCGGATTCCTCCGGGAAGGGCAGGCGGATGGTGTGTCCGTCCGGCGGACATTCGGCGGCGGGGAAGATCGCGCGCGCCGCTTCGAGCGCGGAGGGTACGTCCTCGATCGCCTGCGACAGGTGCGTGAGCCAGAGGCGCTTGGCCCCGGCTCTCGCGGCAGCGTTCGCCGCGTCGGTGAAGGTGGAGTGGCCCCAGCGGTTGGCCTCCGCGCGGTCGGCCTCGGAGGCGTAGGTCGCCTCGTGCACGAGCAGGTCTGCGCCTCTCGCCGCCTTTTCCAAGGCGCGGCAGGGCTTCGTGTCGCCCGAGAAGGCGACGGTGAGCCCCGGCCGTTCCGGACCCAGGACCTGCTCGGGGCGGACGCGCCCGACGCGCTCGCCGCGCTGGAGTCGGGCCCAGTCCCTCTTTTGGACGCCGAGTTTTTCCGCTTGTTCCGGCAGAAAGCGCCCGGCGCGCCTTAAATGAAACACATAGCCCTGACTTGCCACGCGGTGCGCCGTCTCCACGGCGGAGAGCACGCTCCCGCGCGGCCAGCCGTCCAAAAAATCCGAGAGGTCCGCGCCATTTTTGTCGAGCGCGATGCCGCGAATTTCAAACGGCATCGGCCCCGCGAGGGCGAAGATCGGCGCCATCGCGCGCTCGAGCCCCTCCGGCCCCGCGAACCAGAGCGGCTCCGTCCGGCCGAGACAGGCGATCGTCTGCAGCAGGCCGGGCAGACCGAAGATGTGGTCGCCGTGAAAATGCGTGAGCGCGATGAGGTCGACGCGCGCGGCGCTCACATGGTGCCGCCGCATCTGCAGCTGCGTGCCCTCGCCGCAGTCAAAGAGGATCGTCCGGCCCTGACAGGAGAGCGCCATCGCCGCGAGCGCGCGCTCCGCCGTCGGCATTGTGGCGCCGGTGCCGAGCAGGGTGACGCCGAGCATTTTATTTCAAAACGGCCTTGTGGAAGACCTTCTTGCCCTTGCGGAGCTTCACGCCCGCCTGCAGAGCCTCCTTCGAGACCTTGAAGTCAATGTCCGCGACCTTCTCGCCGTCGGCCTGCACGCCGCCCTGCTGAATGAGGCGCCGCGCTTCGCCGCGGGAGGCGGCAAGGCCGCAGGCAATCATGAGATCGATGATGCCCATGCCGTCGGCCGGCACTTCCGTGAGCTCGGTGGTGGGCATGGTGCTGTCGTCCCCGGAGCCTGCGAAGAGCGCGCGGGCGGCGCTGCGGGCCTTCTCGGCCTCCTCGGCGCCGTGCACGAGCGTGGTGAGCTCCATGGCGAGGATCTCCTTCTTCTCGTTGATGCGCGCATCGTCCCACTTCTCCATGGCCTCGATCTCCTCGAGCGGGAGGAAGGTGAGCATGCGGATGCACTTCATGACGTCCGCGTCGTCCACGTTGCGCCAGTACTGATAGAAGTCGAAGGGGCTGGTCTTGTTCGGGTCGAGCCAGACGGCGTTGCCGGCGGTCTTGCCCATCTTCTTGCCCTGCGAGTCGGTCAGCAGCGTGATCGTCATGGCGTGGGCGTCGCGGCCCAGCTTCTTGCGGATGAGCTCCGTGCCGCCGAGCATGTTCGACCACTGGTCGTCGCCGCCGAACTGCATGTTGCAGTCGTAGTGCTGGAAGAGGTAGTAGAAGTCGTAGCTCTGCATGATCATGTAGTTGAACTCAAAGAAGCTGAGTCCCTTCTCCATGCGCTGCTTGTAGCACTCGGCGCGCAGCATGTTGTTCACCGAGAAGCACGCGCCGACCTCGCGCAGCACGTCCACGTAGTTGAGATCCAGCAGCCAGTCGGCGTTGTTGACCATGATGGCCTTGCCCTCGCCGAACTCGATGAACTTCTCCATCTGGCGCTTGAAGCACTCGGCGTTGTGGTTGATGTCCTCGCGCGTGAGCATCTTGCGCATGTCGGTGCGGCCGGAGGGGTCGCCGATCATGGTCGTGCCGGCGCCGATGAGGGGGAGGGGCTGGGTGCCCGCCTCCTGCAGGCGCTTCATGAGCGTGAGCGCCATGAAGTGACCGGCGGTCAGGCTGTCGGCCGTGCAGTCAAAGCCGATGTAGAAGCGGGCCTTGCCGGTGTTGACCATCTCGCGGATCTCTTCCTCGTTCGTGACCTGCGCGATCAGACCGCGGGCCTGCAGCTCTTCATAGATTCCCATTTTTGTATGTCCTCCAATAAAATGAATTGTCAAAATAAAACGCCCTCTGTCCTTTCCGGGACAGAGGGCGATTGTTCGCGGTACCACCTCTGGTTTCCGCACCTCTCACGAAGTGCGGCTCACGATGTGCATGACACATCCGCGCGATAACGGGCGCACCCGACTGGCCCTACTGGCAAACGCGTTCAGGCAGCGGCTCCGGAGGGTACTTCAAAGCAGAGGCCGCGCGCCCTCGCACCAACCGGGCGCTCTCTGAAGCGGGAATAAGCTGCTTTTACTCAAACTCCATCACAGCCGTGACGTATGGGGGGATTATAACATTGCAATACAAAAAATGCAAGAGTGGAACGTTGAGAGTGGAGAGTGGAGATGACAAGACAGCTTCTGCGCAGAAACCATGCGGCAACTCCACTCTCAACTCTCCACTCTCCACGCTCATTTATTGGTCGTACACGCCCGTGCCCATGATGAGGCTCGCGTTGGCCTCGAAGTGCGACGGGGCGATCGTGACGCTGCCGCCGGCGGGGACATCCTTGGCCGAGGCGGTGTAGGTGATGCCGCCGACGAAGGTGTTCTCGTCCGGGTAGAAGTACTTATAGAACACGCGCACGACCGGCAGGGGCTCCTGCGTGGTGTTCATGAGGGTGATGGTGTTGTCGTCGTTGATGACGGGGATTACCTTGTCCGAGCCCGGGAGCATGTCCACCGGCGCGACGACGCGGCTGATCAGCTCGAGCACTTCCTTTGTGTCGCGCTGATGGCGGGATGCCTCGAGCACCACGCAGGACTGACCCGCGGGCAGATCGGAGACCTTGAAGGAGATCGGCTTGCCGTTTACGTCGAAGGCGTATTCGGCGTACTGAATGTCCTTGTCGCTCGTGTTGACAAACTGCAGCGCGAGCACGTTTTTGACCTGCTCGTCCGTGCCGTCCTCGAGGAAGGCGCCGTCGTAGCCCGCGGCGAGCGTGCGGATCTCGATGCCGTAGTCGTCGTCCTTTAGGTTGGTCCACGGCTGCTTTACGGTCTCCTCGCCGGTGCCGGCGGTGCCGCTGCCGGTGTCGGTCTTGACGCCGGAGAGGTTGCTGTTGCCGGTCTGGCGGATGGTGTCGATCGGGTTTTCATCGAGCACCTCGAGCTCGTTGCCCTCGTCGTCCACGAGGACCTTCTGGCCGTCGTCGTTGATGATGACCGTGCCCTCCGTGGAGCCCGAGCCCTCGGGCTGCTTGGGGGCGCTGCTCTTCGAGGCGAAGAAGATGCCGAGCGCGATCGCGAGCACGACCAGCACCGCCACGCCCGTCCAGACGATGGTCATCTTCCGGTTGACCTTGTTGAAGCGGTCAGCCGGGTTTTTGGTTTCTTTCTTTTCGGGTTCCTGACTCATTTTGCGTCCTCCTTCAGCAGCGCGCGGCAGGCGGGGCCCGTGGCGCGCATCAGATCGCAGCGATACTGCGGTTTCTTGTCGTAGCAGCCGGTTTCGGTATAGATCATGGCGGCGCAGGAGCGGCAGACGTCCTTCGAGTCGCACGCGGCGCACTCCGCCGGCAGGCGGATGGCCTGCGTCCGAGCGCGCAGCGCCTCCCACGCAGCGGGAAAGCCCGTTTCGAAGACATTGTAGCTCGGGTCGTCCATCATGGCGCACAGCAGCAGCCGTCCGTCCCACGTGATCCAGAACGAGCTCTTGCCCGCGCGGCAGCGCACGCCGTCGCCCTCGCAGTCGAACATGGCGTCCTCCTCGAGCACGCAGTGCGATTCCACGCTCTCGCAGTACTTGAGCAGGTCCTCGCGGCCGCGCTGCAGCAGACGGATGCGCGCCTCCACGGCGGCGCATTCCTCCGGCGTAAAGCGCTCGTTGCGCCCGATGCTGGTCTCGTCGCGCCGCAGGGGCGGGAACATGTAGCTCGTGGCCTGCAGGACGAGCTTGCGCTCATCGCTGTAGGCGATGATCTTCTCCAGATCGCAGACGTTGTCCGGCGTGACGCTGCAGTTGAGCTTCACGGGGATGTTCGCCTCCTGCAGCATCTCGATCGCGCGGGTCACGACGGTGTAGCCCGTGGCGTGATTGCACAATCGGAGATACGTCTCGTCCGACGCGCCGTAGAGCGTGATGTTGATGCGCTGCGGCGGGTCCTCGGCAAACCATCTGACGGTCTCCTCGTCGATGAGCGTGGCGTTGGAGTTGATGGATATGACGAAGCCCATTTTCCGAAGTTCCCGATAGAGCTCCCGGAAGCCGGGGTAGGTCAGCGGCTCGCCGCCGGTGAGCAGGAGCAGGAGCGTGCCCTGTTCCTTGAGCACCTTTGCCAGAGAGAGCCATTCGTCCACGGTGCGCAGCCGCTTGCCGGAGTCTTTCACCTCCTCGGCCGTCATGCGCACATAGCACATTTTGCAGCTCATGGAGCACATCGGCGTGAGCTCGAACGTGCCCGAGAGCGGGATGCCGCGCACGTCCGCGCGGCGGTGCAGATGCTCCACCAGAGCGCTGGAGCCTCGTTCAGCAATCATTTCGGTTCTCCTTCCAGGGTGTTTCGCAGCAGCGTCACGGGCCGCTCGTCCGGCGTGCAGGCGAGCAGATAGACCGGCACCTCGCTCACGATCTCCGTCACGAGGCGGATGACGCGCTGGTGCGCATCATGGTGCCAGCGGGGCAGCACCGATTCGGAATAGATCGCGCGGAACGCCTCCGCGAGCGAGAGGCGGCGGATCGTGTTCTCCGGCGCCTGCCGCAGCACGACGAGCGCGCGGACCGGCGCGTGTTCGTTGCGGTAAATGCCGCTCGTGCCGGCGAAGGGCGAGCCGAAGGCGGTCCAGACGCCGTCGACGCGGCGGAGCATGCTCCGGTCGCCGTTGAGCGTGTCGGCCCCGGCAAACTGCTCCCAGAGCCCGGCCTGCGTGCTCTTGCCGGTGCCGGAGGGGGCGGTGAACAAGATCGCGTCGCCCTCGGGTCTGCGCACGAGCGAGGAGTGCAGGCTGAAGGTCTCCAGCCGCGACAGCAGCAGCTCAAGCTCGGAGGCGTCGAGCAGGTTGTCCAGCGAGCGGACGTAATTGAGCCGGTCGGGATAGACGCAGCCGGTCACGCGCATCGGGTCCTCCTCGCGCATCCAGACGCAGGCGCAGGCCTTCAGCGCCGCGGCGGGCAGGCGCTCAATGCGAAGCACGCCGTCTTCCTCCTGCCAGACGCGGGGCGCGCGCTCCTGGATGAGCGTGCCGCGCTCCGGCGGCTGCTCCAGACGAAAGCGGAGCGAAACGTCCGCGCCGGGCTTTTCGGTGAGGAAGGGGGCGCAGTTGTCGTGCGTCTCCAGCTCGATCGGGGAGACGACCTCCCAAAGAAAGCCCGCAATATCCAGTTTGTAGGTAAATTCGGACATAAATACTCCAGATTTTGATAATCGTTCAAAATAGTATTCTATTACAACGCATTCAAAGATGCAAGAGAAAACCCGCTGAATTTCAGCGGGTTTTTCGGAGTTTATCGAACAATATATACCATCACGCCGAGGTCGGTGCACTGCTCGGCGATCAGCGCGCGCAGCGCGCTCTCGGCTTCAAAGCCGCCGTCGTCCCTGCGGAAGGTGAGCAAACGGGAAGCGAGCGTGCTGACCTGGTCGCCGTCCAGCTTCACGAAGAAGCTCGGCGCGATTCTGGCCGTGGTCGGGTTTGCCGCCTGCGTCGAGAGCATCTGGCTCGCTAGCATCGCCTGCGCCGTCGTGTCCGGATCGCCGGAGGAGAAGCCGCCGTTCGGCTGCTGCTGATCGGAGAGCCAGAGCAGCGCGTTGTTCACGGCGTAGAGCACGTCCTCGTCGGCGAGATACGGCGCGAGCGCCTGCAGCGCCATGGCGGTGCGATTGGCGTCGCCGAAGCTGCCGTCGGCGTTCTGCGCGGCGAGAATCGCCTGCACGTAGTCGGCGCGGCAGTAGGAGACGTAGCTGCCGGAATCGAGCGCCAGCAGCGCCCAGATCTGCCCCTCCAGGCCGGAGGCATTCACAAACTTCCGGTCGTTTAAGCGCGCGGTGAGGTCCTGGCCGCCGAGATTCGCGGCGCTGCGGCCCAGCGCCGTCACGGCGAGGACGGTGCCGGCGAGGGTCTTCGCGTCGGGCGCGTCGAGCCGGCCGTTCGTGGCCTTGGCCTTCGCCTCCACGTCGTAAATGTAGAAATAATAAGCCTCGGGCAGCGCGCGCCCGGTCGCGGCGGCGTTGCGCGCCGCGTCAAAGACGGTGAGATCGTCCCGGCCGCACTGCGGCGCGGCGACGGCCTCCATCCGGCGCGCGAGCGCGGTGTCCAGCGGGGCGTCCGCCGCGAGCGTGAGCGCCTTCTCGCCGCCGGTCAGATCGCGCCAGAGGAAGGTGACGATCTGCGCACGGGTGCAGTTGTTGTCGGGGGCGAATTTGCCGCCGCCCATGCCGTTCGTGATGCCCTGCTCCACGGCCCAGTCCACGGCCGCGGCGTAGTATTCCCGGGAGGGCACGTCCGAAAAGCCGCCCGCGGTCTTCGCCTTCGGCTGGCCCTCCATGCGCCAGAGGAACGTGACGGTCTGTCCGCGCGTCACGGTGCTGTCCGGGCCGAAGTGGGTCGCATCAATGCCGGTGGTGATGCCGTTTTCCAGCGCCCAGAGCACGGGCTTATAGTAATATTCGCCCGCGGCCACGTCCGTGAAGGGGCTCGCCGTGCGCTTCGGCTCGGGCGAGCCCTTCGCGCGCCAGAGGAAGGTCACCATCTGGCCGCGGGTGCAGCTGCTGTTCGGGCCGAAGTGCGTCTTGTCCACGCCGGTGGTCACGCCGCTGGTCACGGCCCAGTCCGTCGCCTGGTGATACCACTCCGCGCGGTCCACGTCGACAAACACGCGCGACGGGCAGCCTGCGCCGCCGTCACAGCGCTTTTGCGCGGGCGTTGGGGTCGGAGTGGGCGCAGGGGTCGGAGTGGGCGCAGGGGTCGGCGTCGGAGTGGGAGTCGGCGTCGGCGTCGGCTCCGCGACGGGCACGAGCTTGATGGTGTAGGCCTTGCCGCCGTCCACCTTCACGGTGGCGGCGCCGCAGTCGGTTTTCACGGTCCGCGCGCCCCAGCGCGAGGCGTCCTCATTGCCCGCGGTGACAAACACCTTGTTTCGCCGGTTCGCGGCGGTCGGCTCGATCGTCACACTGCCGATCGGGGCGGGGAGATAGAGCGTGTAGTCCGTCACGTCCGGACGGAAGGAGGGATAGAGCGCGCCGGCGTCGAAGGTCAGCGCGGCGAGGCGTTTGTCGATGCTCGCGGGGTCCGCGCCCACGTCCCTGCCGCGGTTCGTGGTGTACTGAATTCTGACCGTGTCGCCCGCCTGCACGGGCTCGGAGAGCGCCGCGATCCAGCCGTTCACGGACGCGAGCCAGCTGCCGGTGCCATACTCCTTCAGATTGCCGATGCCGGTCAGCGCGCCGTCCTCATACTGCAGCAGGTTGGACGCGCCGCCGTTTTGATCGCAGGCGGCGGTGAGCGCTTTTTCGACCGTCCATCCGGATTTGTAATCCACGGCCGCGTCAAACAGCTGGTCATACCAGATTTGCACGGAATTTCCGCTGACGGTGATGAAATCCTTCCGCACGGCGGTGTTCTCCACGATCACGCGCACCTTGCCCGCATCGGCGGCATGGGCCGCGCCGGGCAGCAGGGAGATCAGCAGCAGAACCGCAAGCAGCAGACTCGTGGTCCGGTGTTTCATAACAATCCCTCCCAATCGAAATTGTTCAGTAAGTCATACTATAGCATAGAGAATTCGGAATCGCAAGGAATTCGTGACAGGCGGAAAGAGGCGCCGCAGGGGGGGGGGCAAGCCCCTCCCCTGCATGAATCAGTATGTCGATGCTTCAGAGCGGGTCAGCTTCCACACCCCGTTTTCCTTTCGCAGCGTGAAGTCGCCGCGCAGGCGCCAGAGGTGCGTTCCGCCGCCGTAGACCGCGGCCTCCACGCGGCTGCGCCCGACCAGCTCCGCCGTGTCGCCGCGGAGCGTGACAGAGATCTCGTCGTGCTCGGCGGAGAAGTAGTGGAAGGTGCCGCGTTTCAGCCCGCGCAGAAATTCGTCCGCGCTCTGCTTTGTGCCGGTCATGTGCATGAGATGATAGTCCTTCGCCATCATCGCGCGCAGACCGTCCGTGTCCTTTTCGATCATGCAGCGCCAGTAGTCGCGGTAAAGCTGCTCGATTGCGGCTCTGTCGTCCGTCATTCTCTCTGCTCCTTCGGGTCGAGCATACGGATGACCTTCGCGGGCACGCCGCCGGCCACGGCGTAGTCCGGCACGTCCTTCGTCACGACCGCGCCGGCCGCGACGACGGCGTATTCCCCGATCGTCACGCCGGGGCAGATCGTCACGTTCATGCCGATCCAGGCGTTCTTCTTCACGGTCACCTTGCCGTAGGTATAGCGCGTGTGGCGCTCGTTCATGTCGTGGTTGATCGTCGCGATCCGGAGTCCGGGCGCGGCGTCTGTCTCGCGCCGGGGTTCTTAAACGACCACAGCGGCCAGTTCGCGTGGATTCCGTTCGTCTGCCCCGAGCGCTTCGAGTGCGTTCTCTGCACGCACAAAAACGACGGACGCGAGAGCTTAAAGCGCTTCGTGGAGATCCTGCAGGGGCTGTACAAAGAGGCCGTGGCGTTTCCGCTTTAATGCAGAAGATGTGCGGAACGGGTCGTCGAGGACGCCGACCCCTACGACGGGGTGCGGATTTGCGGGCCGCGAGGGCGTCGGCCCCTACGTTGGCCTGCCCGACAGGGAAAAAAGAGAGCCTGCATTGCAGGCTCTCTTTTTGATGTCTTATTTGGCGTAGTCGACGGCCTTCGTCTCGCGGAGCAGATGCACCTTGATCTGGCCGGGGTAGGTGAGCTCGTCCTCGATCTTCTTGGCGATGTCGCGGGCGAGGAGGACCATCTGGTCCTCGCTGACCTCCTCGGGCTTGACCATGACGCGGATCTCGCGGCCGGCCTGGATGGCGTAGCAGCTGCCGATGCCGGGGAAGGACTTGGTGACCTCCTCGAGCTTCTCGAGACGCTTGACGTAGTTCTCGATGTTCTCGCGGCGCGCGCCGGGACGGGCGGCGGAGATCGTGTCGGCCGCCTGCACGATGCAGGCCTCGACCGTGTGGGCCTCCACGTCGCCGTGGTGCGCCTCGATCGCGTGGATGACGGCCTCGTTCTCCTTGTACTTTCTTGCGAGGTTCACGCCGATGGTCACATGGCTGCCCTCGACCTCGTGGTCGATGGACTTGCCCAGGTCGTGGAGAAGACCCGCGCGCTTGGCGATGGCGACGTCGGCGCCCAGCTCGGAGGCGATGGGCCCCGCGATGTGGGAGACCTCGATGGAGTGCTGCAGCACGTTCTGGCCGTAGCTCGTGCGGTATTTCATGCGGCCGAGCAGCTTGATGATCTCGCTGTTGAGACCGTGGATGTTCGTCTCGAAGGCAGCGCGCTCACCCTCCTGACGGATGATGGTGTTGACCTCCTTCTGGGCCTTGGCCACCATCTCCTCGATGCGGGCGGGATGGATGCGGCCGTCCTGAATGAGCTTTTCGAGCGCGAGTCTCGCCACCTCGCGGCGGACCGGGTCGAAGCTGGAGACGGTGATCGCCTCGGGCGTGTCGTCGATGATCAGATCGCAGCCCGTGAGCGTTTCGATCGCGCGGATGTTGCGGCCTTCGCGGCCGATGATGCGGCCCTTCATCTCGTCGTTCGGCAGGGGAACGACCGAGACGGTCACTTCGCTCGCGTGGTCGGCGGCGCAGCGCTGGATGGCCGTGCCGATGATCTCGCGTGCCATGGCTTCGGATTCGTCCTTGAGCTGGCTCTCAATCTCCTTGATCTTGGCGGCCTTCTCGTGGACGACCTCGTTTTCGAGGCTTTCGATGAGGTAGGCCTTCGCCTCCTCGATGGTGTAGCCGGAGATCTCCTCCAGGCGTTCCTGCTGGGTCTTCTTGATCGCTTTGATCTCGTTCTGCTGCGCCTCCACGTTTGCGAGACGCTGGTTGAGGGAGTCGGTCTTGCGGTCGAGGGCGTCGGTTTTGCGGTCGAGAGTCTCCTCCTTCTGCTGCAGGCGGGGTTCCTGCTTCTGCAGCTCGCTGCGGCGGGCCTTCTCTTCCTTCTCGAACTCGGTGCGGTTGCGGTGGATCTCCTCCTTGGCCTCCACGAGCGCTTCGCGCTTCTTGCTCTCGGCGCTCTTGATGGCGTCGTTGAGAATGCGCTTGGCCTCTTCCTCCGCGCCGGCGATTTCCGCTTCGGCGACCTTTTTACGATAAACAACGCCCAGAATAAAACCGATCACGAGCGCTGCGATGACAGCGACCACCCATAAGATGGTGTACGGCATTGTAGGTCAGATTCCTCCATTCTCGTCTGTTCTCTTTTAGATTCGGAAAGACGGGGAAAGCCCCGTCGGGTAAGTGTCAAATATTTCAAACGAAGTCTCCACACTCCGCATAAAATATCACCATATTATTCTAGCGGCCTTTCAACATTATGTCAAGTATGTCGGGGCGATTTTTCCGCTGAAGTTTTCTGAAAAAACACGCCCTCCGGAGGTTTGACAGCGCAGGTTGCGCACTTTATAATATATGTAAAAAAACGGCGGCGAGGGCCGTCGCTGCAGTGTTTGGGAGGGAGCCGGATGCAAAAACAGAAGCAAAATTCGCCGCAGGACGACCAATACGACATTTTCCTCTCCTACAGCCACCGCGATCACGCGGTGGTGCGTCGCGCGCAGCGCATAATGGAGCGCTGGATCCCCGTGGAGGAGGACGGAGAGAAGCGAAAGCTCCGCGTTTTCCGCGATGAATCGCATCTCACGGCGGGCGATCTGTCCGAACGCATCCGCGAAGCGCTCGGCCGCAGCGAATATCTGATGGTGTTCTGCTCGCAGAGCGCGCTGGAGTCGGACTATGTGCATCAGGAGCTGGCCGCCTTTCTCGACCTCTTTTCGCTCGACACGCCCGCGCAGCAAAGGACGGCCCTGGAGCACGTGTTCTTCGGCGTCTTTGAAAAGGAGCCGGACCGCAGCAAGGATCTCATACGCCGCCTGATCGCGAAGGCCATGCGCTCGAAGCTCTCCATGGAGCAGCTGGTCTCGCTGCAGAAGATCGCGAGCGAGAACGTCTTTGCCGATTACGGCAAGAGCGGCCGCTCCCGCGCGATGGAGCGAAAGGAGACCTACAAGGTCGTGGCCGCGATGCTGGACCGCGACCTCGACGCGCTGCTGCGCCGCGGCGAGCACCGCCGCCGCCGGCTCGTCGCGAGCGCGGTCGGCGCGGGCGTGCTCATCGGTGTGCTGATGCCGGCGTTTATCCTCAGCTATACCGCCATGCGCGACCGGGACGCGAGGCAGCTCTCCCTCGTGGCCGAGGCGCAGATGCGCTCCGGCGACCGGCTCACGGCGGCAAGACTCGCCCTCGCGAGCATGGAGTCGAAGCTTTTCTACCGCACCACGGCGCCGGAGGCCGTCTCCGTGCTGGCAGACACGTCGCTGGCCTACACCCTGCCCTCCGAGACGCACATCGAGACCTCGGAGCAGTTTTCCATCCGCTATGACAAGAGCCTCAGCGCGGACGTCTCGCCCTCGGGGCGGTATCTCGCCGCGGTCAACGAAAAGCTGGACGTCGTCGTCTGGGACGTGCAGACCGGGCAGGAAAAGTGGTCGATCAGATTCGTTCTGGACCCGCTCTGCAATCCGGTGCTGCGCTTCATCGGGGACGACATGCTCCTCGTGAGCGATTTCTTCAGCGCCCGCTGCATTGATATGGACACGGAAGAGGAGCTCTGGGCGCAGGAATATGAAAAGCCGGAATCGGTCTTTCGGATCACCTATGCCGCGGGCGGCAATTCGAGCATGCTGTACAACGAGGAGTTCGACGGCGCGGCGAACTTCGCCGCCGGAAAGCCCGACGAGGTGCTCTTTGTCGAGCGAAAGGGCGGTCTGGTGCTGCGCAACGTGCGCTCCGGCGAGGAGCTCGCGCGGCTGGAGGCGGACAAGATCGCGCCGCTGCTGCCGGAGGGCGTGCAGTATTATGAGCAGAATGCGATCTACGTCCTGTCGATGCTCGCCCAGTCGCAGTCGCCGGATGAAATTTACTATGACGCGTCGTCCGATCAGTTTTATGTGCCCTGCAGTGCCAAGCGAAACGTCACGTCGCGGGGCGACTCTTTCAGCATTGATGAGGTCTGCCCCGGCGTTCTGGTCTGGAGCCCGTCGACGGGTGCTGCGAAGTATGTGCCGCTCGACAACGCGGTCTATGACGAGGACTGGGCCGAGGGCGGCATGGAGGCGATCGCCTATCCCGGCGGGGAGCTGATTCTCAAGCGCCTGAGCGGGCGCGAGGGAGACCGCATCTGCGCCTTCGACTGTGAGACCGGCTCTGTTCTCTGGAAGGCGGAGCTCAACGCCGTGGACGACTATATCCCCTTTGAACACACCGTCTGCGGCACCGAGCAGGGCATCGCCGTGCTGCAGAAGGACAGCCTGCTGTTTCTCGATGCGAAGGACGGCAGCGTGAAAAAGACCGTGAAGCCGGAGCTGGATTACAATGAAGAACTGCTCGTCCTGCTGCTGGAGGGGCAGAGCGCGGCGCGCGGCACATCTGTTGAGAGCAATTCGCTGCTGCTGCTCACCTCCAGGGGCCGCATCTGCGCCCTCGGCGCCGACGGCGTCACTGTGGGCGCGGCCGGACAGGCCGTGAGTACCGACAAGCTGCGCTATCCGCTCTATGTCTCCGGCGCGCACGCCTTCGACGGCCGGACCTACGTCTACAGCCAGACGGACAACGCCGTGCAGCAGTATCTCATCGGCGTGGAGAACGAGGGCTGGCGCGATCTGACGCAGATGCTGCAGGAGACCGCGCGCAGCCGGCATCTGCTCTCCGGCGAGCGGCTGCTGGTGAAGAACACGTCCGACGCGTGGACGCTCTATGACGTTTCGTCGGCGGCAAAGAAGCTCTGGACCGTTACGCCCGAGGACATGGAGCGCGAGCGCGCGAAACGCTATGAGGGCGACTCCCTGCTCGAGCGCTTCCAGGACCTTGAGTTCGTGGGCGAGGACGCGTCCGAGGGCGTCATCGTGCTCTCAACCGAGGAGCTCTACGGTTTCGTTCTGCTCGATACCGAAACCGGCGGGATCGAGCTGCGGGAGGTCCCCTTCGGCGAGCCGGGGAGCGAATCGGCCCACAGCGCGGACAAAACGCGGCTCTGGAGCCCCGTGCTGACGGAGGACGGCTTGTTCTACGTCACCTGTGTCCAGCGCGGGGAGAAGATGGAATACGGCTGGATCCAGTATCAGCTCTCCGACACCGGTTATTTCTATCATCCGGTCGGCACCGCCGAGGGCGCGAGCTCCATGACCGAGCTGGGCCTTGTCGTTTCGCCCACCGGAAAGTTTGTCGTGGTGGTCGGGTTCTATGAGGGACCGGTGCTCTACTCCACGGCGGAGACGTACGGCAAGCCGGTGAATTTCGATCTCCCCATCGAGGACGGCGACTATGAATATGGCTCCATGCTGACCAACCTGTTCTTCCAGAAGGGCGAAAACGCCGCCGTTTGTGCCTTTTCGGCCGACGGCCGGCGCTTTGCCGTGAACTTCGCCTCCATGGGGCAGGTCCGCGTCTATGATCTCACGGGCGCGGAGAAGGGCAAGTGGTCGTATTTCAACGAGACAATCACGGACATGCGCTTTGTGGGCAAGAAGCTCCTCGTGCTCACGGCGGACGGCCGCGTGGAGGAGATTCGTGTCGGCAGCGGCAGGACCCTGCGCGAGGCGCAGCTCTATGAGAGCAAAAACGGGGCCTATCACTTCGCCGGCGGGACGGATGACGGTCTCTGGGTGCTGGACGCCTACGGTAAAAACGCCTTCTGTCTTGATACGGACAAGCTCGCCTGCGCGCAGACGCTGCGCGGGGCGTGGGCGCTCGATCTCGAGCACGGCCGGGCGTATCTCAGCGACGACGTGCTCACCGGCAGTCTCCCGCTGCGCAGTGCACGAGAGATCATCGCCCTCGGGCGGCAGGCCGCGGGCAACACGCCGCTCTCCGACGAGGTCCGCCGCCGCTTCGGCGCGTAAGATTTTGCGCGGACGGTAGACAAGACGCGGCAGATTGTATATAATAATCTGTTGTATTCTGACCACTGCGCAAAGAAAGGGAAGCGGTTCCTTGAATCCTTTGACTTATCTGTTCCCGGCGCTCGCAGCTACGTTTGCGGTGCTGTTTTTCCTCTTCGGCCTGATCGGAGATAATTTTGAGACGCCGAGCGTCAAATCCCGGCGCGGCAAGGCGCCGGCGCCCGCCTCGGTGGCCAAGCGCACCGGAAAGCCGTGGGGCATCGTGCTGCTCACGGCGGTGTATGCCCTCGTCGCGTTCTGGAATCTCGGCGACACGGCGTCGCCCGAGACCTACTGCGCGCTGCCGAACGGCGGCCGCGTGGAGATTCACTTCGCGCAGGAGGTGGACCTCGGCCGGGTGTTCTATTTCGCCGGGCTCAACACGGGCGAGGCGGATCTCGCCGTCGTGCAGGGCGGCGCGGAGGTCGCCGCCGGCACGCTGCCGCACGCCTATCGCGACGTGTTCAAGTGGCGCGACGCCGAGCTCATCGAGGACGCGGACCTCACGACGGACACGCTCGTGCTCTATCCCCGCGCCGACGGCGAGGAGGACATTGAGATCGGCGAGATGGCGTTTTTCGATGCGAGCGGCTACCGCGTCGACCCCTCGGACATTTCCGTGTCGAAGGGCGCGGAGGCCCTCTGCGACGAGCCGATGGCCGTGCCCGAGGCGTCCACATGGCGCAACAGCACGTATTTCGACGAGATCTACCATGTGCGCACCGCGCTGGAGCATCTGCGCGCGATCACGCCCTATGAGGTCTCGCATCCGCCGCTCGGCAAGCTCATCATCGCCCTCGGGCTTACGATCTTCGGCGTCAATCCCTTCGGCTGGCGCTTCATGGGCGTGCTCTTCGGCGTGCTGATGCTGCCGGTGCTCTGGCAGCTGATCCGAAAGCTCTTCGGGGATGACCGCATTGCCCTCTGCGGCACGGCGATCTTCGCCTTTGACTTCATGCACTTTGCGCAGACGCGCATCGCCACGATCGACACCTACGGCGTGTTTTTCATCTTGCTCATGTATCTCTTCTTCTGGAGCTGGTATGAACACGACCGCTGGCGCGATCTCGCCCTCGCGGGGGTCTTCTTCGGCCTCGGCGCGGCGAGCAAGTGGACCTGCCTCTATGCCGGGGCCGGCCTCGGCGTGCTCTGGGTCATCGCGTGGCTGTTTCGCTTTCACGACGCGAAGGGCCAGTCGTGGCAGAAGCGATGCTTTGAGGATTTCGTGCTGAACGTGGGCTTCTGCGTCGTCTGGTTTGTGATGATACCCGCGCTGATCTACTATCTCAGCTACACGCCCTACGGGCTGGCCAAGGGCCTCACCGCGCCGGGCATGTATTTTACGAAGGACTATCTCAAGACGGTTCTGGACAATCAGTCCTTCATGTTCACGTATCACGCCGGGCTCATCGCCGAGCACCCCTATTCCTCGAGCTGGTGGCAGTGGCTGTTCGATATCCGCCCGATCCTCTACTATCTCGAGTACGGCGACGGAACCGTCGCCTCCATCGGCGCGTTTACGAATCCGCTGCTCAGCTGGGCGGGGCTGGTGAGCGTCGTGTATCTGATCGTGCGCGCGATCGCAAAGCGTGACCGCCGCGCGGTGTTCATCGTCGTCGGCTATCTCGCGCAGCTCGTGCCGTGGATGCTCGTTTCGCGCCTCACCTTCGCGTATCACTATTTCGCGGCGGTGGTCTTCCTCGTCCTCGCGCTCTGCGCCGTGTTCGACGATATGCGCGCGAAGGGTCATATCCGCTGGATGTACGCCTTCACCGGCGTCTGTCTCGCGCTCTTCGCGGCGTTCTACCCGGTGCTCACCGGCGTTGAGGTTTCGAGAAATTACAGTTGGAAAGCGCTCAAATGGTTCCCAAGCTGGCCATTTTAATTTCGCAGAAAAGCCGCGAGCGGCTTTCCCGCGAGGGGGCTGCGCTGCGAAAGAAATTTTTGGTCGCAAGTGCGACTTGCGAAAAGAAAAATTCCTTTCTCCGCGAGCAGTATTTTTCAGCCCGAAACAAGTTCCGGGCGAAAAATGATTTGAATGATTCGCGCTTGCGAGCGCGAACTCTGCCGAGAGCAGAAGTTCTATTTTGGAAAGGATAGGAATTAACTATGATTGCAATCGGTTCCGATCACGGGGGCTTTGCCCTGAAGCAGGAGATCATGAAGCATCTGGATCAGCGGGGTCTGGAATACAAGGACTTCGGCACCTACACGGCCGACAGCTGCGACTATCCGCAGTACGGCGCCGCCGTGGGCAGAGCCGTCGCCTCGGGCGAGTGCGAGCGCGGCATCCTCATCTGCGGCACCGGCATCGGCATCTCCATCTCCGCCAACAAGATTCACGGCGTGCGTGCCGCGCTCTGCGGCGACTGCTTTTCCGCCGAGATGACCCGCCGCCACAACGACGCCAACATCGTCGCCCTCGGCGCGCGCGTCGTCGGCCCCGGTCTCGCGCTCAAGATCGTCGATACCTTCCTCGATACCCCGTTCGAGGGCGGAAGACATGCCAGACGCGTCGAACAGATGATGGCGCTGGAATCTTCGCCGGAAACCCGCTGACGCTGGGCTTCCCGGCGAGGGGGGGCTGCGCTGCGAAAGAAATTTTTGGTCGCAAGTGCGACTTGCGAAACGAAAAATTTCTTTCTCCGCGAGCAGTATTTTTCAGCCCGAAACAAGTTCCGGGCGAAAAATGATTTCATTCTTTTCGCCTCTGCGGAGGCGAACTCTGGCGAGGCCGACTCATAACTATTCCTGATTTGAGGTAAATCTCTATGGCATCTAACCACCCCGATGTTTACCGCGCCCGGCGGCGCGGGTGGGGAGGGTTCTGGCGCGCGGCGCTCACGGTGATCGGCATTCTGATCTTCCTTGCGCTGCTGCTGATCTACTCCTTCCACAAATACATCGTCTACGACAAGGAAGGCGTGCATGTGCTCTTTCCCATGTTCGGCGAGCGCGTCACGGCCGAGGACGCCGCGGCCCCGACGCCGACGGTGTATCCGGCCGAGCTCGTCTATGAGGAGCCGGACTATGCCTCCCTGATCTCCTCGGCGGGGCAGAATCTCGAGGCGCTGCGCGGCAAGTATCTCACGGCGGACTCCATCACGTCCGAGACCCTCGCCGCCGCCGCACAGCAGGTGGCCGCCGCCAAGGGCAACGCGCTCGTGCTGCAGATGAAGCCGCCCTCCGGCCAGCTCGCGTGGAAATCGAGCGTCGCGCTCGCGGAGTCGTTCGAGGTCAACGGCGAGCGCGATCTCGCCGAGGCCATCCGCGATCTCAAGGCGGAGTATCACAATCTCCGCTTCGTCGCGGTCGTGAGCTGCTGCGTCGACTCCCTCATGGCCGACCGCTATGCCGCCATGGCGCTCAAGACCGCCGAAGGCAATGCCTACGCCGACGCCTCCGGCAACTGGGTCGACCCCTACAGCACGAACGTGCGCGAATATCTCGGCAGCCTCAGCCGCGAGCTCGCGGACATGGGCTTCGATGAGATCGCCTATTCCTATCTGCAGCTGCCGGACACGACGGCCGAGCTCGGCTTCTCCGCGCAGATGAGCACGACGCCCACGCCGCGCGACGCGGTCGTGAGTCTCGCGCAGTATCTGCGCACGGCAATCTCCGACCGCGGCGTGGAGCTCGACGTGATCCTCTCGTCCGACTCCGCCCTGCAGGGCCGCGGCGAGACGACCGGCCAGGATCTCACGCTCATGGGCAAGATCTTCAGCCGCCTGTGCGCCTTCGGCGAGGGCGAAACGCTCACCGCTCTGCGCGAGAAGATCACGGCCGCGAACGAGTCGTTTGACATGGAAACACGGTTCGTGCCCTTCGTCCGAAACGCGCAGATCGAAGGCAGCTGGGTCATGACCGGCTGATGCCGCCTTGCTCCCAAAATGAAAGGCGCCCCTTTTTGGGGCGCCTTTGTATTTTACTTGTTCCCCGCCAGCTGCCATTTGATCGCGTAGAGCAGGAAGTCCACGTTCTCCTTCGGCGTGGCCCAGGAGGTGCAGAAGCGGATGACCGAGCGGTCGCCGTCCGCGGGGGCGATGAAGTCGAAGGCGAAGCCTGCGCGCAGCACCTCGACGACGCTGTTCGGCAGGATGGGGAAGATCTGGTTCGTGGGCGACTCCATATAGAGCTCCACGCCGAGCACCTTCAGGCCGGCGGCGAGGCGCTGGGCCATGCGGTTGGCGTGACGCGCCGTCTCGAGCCAGAGCTCGTCCCGAAACAGCGCCTCAAACTGCACGCCGAGCAGGCGGCCCTTGGCGAGCATGCCGCCGCGCTGCTTGATGACGTTGCGGACAAAGGGCTTGAGCGCGTCATTCACGATGATGAGCGCCTCGCCGAAGAGCAGGGCGTTTTTCGTCCCGCCGACGTAGAACGCGTCGCAGAGCCGGGCGAAGTCCTCGGGCTTTATGTCGTTGCCCTCCGCGGTGAGGGCCGCCGCCATGCGCGCCCCGTCGAGATAGAGCAGCAGGCCGAGTGCGCGGCAGGCGTCGTGCAGCGCCTGCAGCTCGGCGCGGGAGTAGATCGTGCCGAACTCGGTGGAGTCCGAGACGTAGACCATGCGCGGGAGGACCATGTGCTCCTCCACGCCGGTCTGATGCTCGGCCACGGCGCGGCGAATGAGATCGGGCGTGAGCTTGCCGTTTTCGCCCGGCATGATGAAGACCTTGTGGCCGGTCGCCTCGATGGCGCCGGTCTCGTGCACGGCCACGTGGCCGCTCTCGGCCGCGATGATCGCCTCCCACGGGCGGAGAAACGCCGCCGCGGCCACGAGGTTCGTCTGCGTCCCGCCGACGAGAAAGTGCACGTCGGCGTCCGGGCAGGCGAACACCTCGCGCAGGCGGTCCGCCGCCTTTTGGCAGTATTCGTCCTTCCCGTATCCCACGGTGGACTCGGTGTTCGTGCTCTGCAGGGCCTGCATCACGCGCGGATGCGCGCCCTCGGAATAGTCGTTGAGAAAATACAGCATGGCGGATTACGCTCCCTTGTCGGTTTTGAGCGCGCCCTCGGCGCGGTAGAGGAAGGTGACGATCTGCGCGCGGGTGCAGGCGTTGTCCGGCTGAAAGCGCGTCGCGCTCACGCCCTTCGTCACGCCCAGCCCGGCGGCCCAGGCCACGGCGCCGGCGTCATAGCGCTGCGCCGGCACGTCCGTGAAGGGGCTGTCCTGTTCGCTCGCCGTCTCTCCGGCAAGGCGCCACAGCAGCGTCACGGCCTGACCGCGTGTGATTGCGGCGTTCGGGGCAAAGTGCGTCTTGCTCACGCCCTTCGTCACGCCCGCCTCTGTCGCCCAGTCGACGGCCTTGGCGTAATAGGCCTTCGCGTCCACGTCCTTAAATTCGCTTGCGGCCTTCGCCTCCGGCTCGCCCATGAGCCGCCAGAGGAACGTGACCATCTGCGCGCGCGTGCAGCTGCCGCCCGGCGTGAACACGCCCGCCGCGGTGCCGGTGGTGATCTTCCGCTCGGCGGCCCAGCCGGCGCTGTAGGCATACCAGTCGGTCATGCCCACGTCGGTAAAATGATCCGCGCCGCAGCTGCCCTCGAGGAAGGTCTCCCAGCCGAGGGCCTCGATCTCCTTCAAGGAGAAGGCGGGCAGGGCGCCCTTCGCGGTGTATTTCGTCGCGGGCCCGTCGTAGGCGGCGCCGAAGGCGGCCTTCAGTCCGGCGTCGGCCGTGACGAAGGTCTCGGTGATCTTGTCGTTCTGAATCGTGGTCTCCGCGACGCGCTGCGTCACGAGCGTGCCGTCCGCCATCGTGTAATACCAGCCGGTGTAGTAGCCGAGCGAGCCGTCGTAGGAGAACACGCCGTCGTAGCCCCGGCCGGGGGCGTAGTGCAGCGTGCCGCCGCGGATGCCGATGCGGCCGACGTAGTCGACCCTGCCGCCGCGCACGGTGTAAACGTCGTAGGGCTCCTGCGCCATGGCGCGCATCGGGTCGCGCAGCAGCAGCTCGGGGCGAAAGTCCCCGTCGAGATCATAGAGAGAAAAGCGGATCGGATAGTCCGCGCTGTCGCTGTAGGCGCGGTCGGTCTTGCGGAAGCCCCCGTCGAGCAAAAAGGCGCGGTAGGCGTCCTGCCAGTCGGTCTTCCCGTCCCAGGCGAAGGCGCCGGGCAGCAGCGTCAGCGCGAGCGCGAGGACGAGCAGCCATGAGAACAAACGGCGTTTCATTTGCAGCACTCCTTTCCGTTTGGTTCACATAATATTGCAAGTCTATTATAGCGTGCTTTTCCGCTCTGCGCAACCGGCTTTTCGTCATTTCCCGACGGTTTTTTGCTTTACAAAAATCGCGGGACATGGTATTCTGCCATTGGAGATACGCCGCCGCAAGGCGGCATTCCTACCGGAATTTCAAATCAGGAGGTATATACTTATGAAGAAATGGGTTTGCAGCATCTGCGGTTATGTGTTCGAGGGCGAGGCCGCTCCGGAATTCTGCCCCGTATGTAAGGCCCCTGCCGACAAGTTCGTCGAGCAGAGCGGTGAGATGAGCTGGGCTGCCGAGCACGTGGTCGGCGTCGGCAAGAGCTTCGGCGCGGACGTGCCCGAAGAGGTTCAGCAGGAGATTATCGAGGGTCTGCGCTCCAACTTCAACGGCGAGTGCTCCGAGGTCGGCATGTATCTGGCCATGGGCCGCGTCGCCGCCCGCGAGGGTTATCCCGAGATCGCCCTGTACTAAGTCGGATCGTAGCCATGTCGTTCTGTGTGCCAAGGAGTTGGTGCCCATTGTTGTCTTCCTAAGACCGCTTGGCCTCCGACTTGTCTGCGCTCCAACTTCAACGGCGAGTGCTCCGAGGTCGGCATGTATCTGGCCATGGGCCGCGTCGCCGCCCGCGAGGGTTATCCCGAGATCGCCCTGTACT
>JAZPZZ010000210.1:0-27960 GCA_045544935.1 Oscillospiraceae bacterium
CGTGGACCTGCAGTTCTACTATCCCGAGCCGACCAACTTCTTCGTTGACGCCATGTGCATCCCGAAGGGCTGCCAGCATCAGGAGCTGGCGGAGATCTTCATCAACTTCATGCTGAGCGAGGAGCCCGCCGTCGCGAACGCGGAGTACATTTACTACGCGAGCCCGAACAGCCTCGTCTATGAGAATGAGGACTACATCGACGAGATGGGCGAAGAGACGATGGAGATTCTCTATCGCTTCACGGACGAGTTCTCCGACATGTTCAACCAGTACGCCTATCGCAATCTGGACCAGGATACGCTGGACTATGTGAACACGCTTTGGGAGACTTTGAAAATCAGTTAACGCTGAAAGTGGAACGTGGAGAGTGGAGATCACGAAAACTCCACTCTCCACTCTCAACTCTCCACGCTGGAAGAGACTATGGATATCATCTACCAAGACAATTCTATATTGGTCGTCATCAAGCCCGCCGGAGTACTCTCTACCGACGAGCCCGGCGGTCTGCCGTCTCTGGTGCGCGAGGCGCTCGGTGATCCGAAGGCCTGCGTGCGGACGGTGCATCGGCTTGACCGCGTCGTAGCTGGATTGATGGTGCTCGCGCGGACGCCGAAGGCGGCGTCGAAGCTCTCCGAGCAGATCCGCGCGCACGACTTCGGAAAAACCTATCTCGCCGTCGTACACGGCGAGCCGGAGACGCTCTCCGGCACCTACCGCGATCTGCTCGACCGCGACCCGAAGGAGCGCAAGACCTTCGTGACCGCAAAGCCCGGCAAGGGCGTGCAGGAGGCGATTCTGGACTATGAGGTTCTCTCGACCGGAGGCGGCCTCTCGCTCGTGAAGATTTTCCTGCAGACCGGTCGCACGCACCAGATCCGCTGCCAGTTTTCCAGCCGCGGTCTCCCCCTCTGGGGCGACAAAAAATACAGCACGCTCCCGGATGACGGCCCCATCGCGCTCTGGAGCCACTGCCTCCACTTCGCCCACCCGGATACCGGCGAGATTCTCTGCTTCGAGCAGGACCCGCCGGAGATCGAGCCGTGGATAAGCCTGTGGTAAATCACAAAGTCAAGCCTGTCTCAAAACGGGCTTGACTTTTTGTGTATACTGTGTATACTGTATATGTACAGTTTATGCAGAGGTGATGGGATGACCATTTTGCTGGACAATCAGAGCGGCGAGGCGATTTACAGCCAGATCTGCGCGCAGATTCGCGATCAAATTCTGGCGGGAGCCCTCTCCGCCGACGAACCCCTGCCCTCGATGCGAAACCTCGCAAAGGACCTGCGCATCAGTGTAATCACGACAAAGCGGGCCTACGAGGAGCTCGAGCGCGAGGGATATATCTACACCGTGCCCGCCAAGGGCTGCTTCGTGGCGGGATTAAACCCGGCGCTGCTGCGCGAGGAGCATCTGCGGCAGCTGGAGGAGAAGCTCGCGGAGGCGGCGGTTCTGGCAAAGCGCTGCGCGCTGAAAGAGGAAGAAGTGCGCGAAATGCTGCACGACGCAATGGAGGAACTCGTATGAACGCGATTGAATTGAAAGGACTCAAAAAGTCCTTCCCCGACTTCACCCTCGGCCCGGTGGATCTCTCCGTGCCGGAGGGGACGATTCTCGGCCTCATCGGCGAAAACGGCGCCGGCAAGAGCACAACCATCAAGCTCATGCTCGGGCTCCTGCACACGGACGGCGGGAGCATCACGATTCTCGGGCAGGACGCAAGGAAACTCGACAAGAACGAGATCGGCGTCGTGCTCGACGAGCCCGGATTCCCAAGCATGCTGAACGCCAAGGAGATCCGCAGCTTTCTCAAGGACATTTACCGCCGCTGGGACGACGCCATCTGGAAGGACTACCTGCATCGCTTCGAGCTGCCGCAGGAAAAAAAGTTCAGCGACTTTTCCAAGGGCATGAAGATGAAGCTTGCCATCGCCGCCGCCATGAGCCACCATGCGCGCCTGCTGATTCTCGATGAGCCGACCTCCGGTCTTGACCCCGTTGTGCGCGACGAGGTGGTCACGATCCTCTCAGAGTTCACGCGCGAGCCGGACCACAGCATTCTGCTCTCGAGCCACATCGTGAGCGATCTGGAAAAGCTCTGCGATTACATTGCCTTCCTCCATAAAGGGCAGCTGCTCTTAAACGAGGAGAAGGACGCGCTGTATGAGGAATACGGCCTGCTGCGCTGCGATCTCGAGACGCTGCGCTCGCTGGATTCTGCCGCGATCATCGGCAAAAAAGAGACCCCATACGGGGCCGAGGTCATTCTCCGTCGGGAATCCGCCGGAAATCTCCAGCTCTCCCCCATCGGGATTGAGGATCTGTTTGTATTCATGGTGAAGGGAGGCGAAGCGAGATGAAAGGATTGATGAAAAAGGAGCTTCTCATGCTCTCTCATGCGACGCGGGCGTTTGCGTTCATCTGTCTCATCTTCATCGCCATGAGCGCGTTCTCGCAGGACAACGCCTTTTTCATGCTCATGCCGATTATGATTTCCGGTCTGCTGCCGTCCACACTGCTGAGCTATGACGAGCGCTGCAAGTGGCAGGAATTCAGCGGCGCGCTTCCGGTTACGAGAGCGCAGCTTGTGAGCGCGAAGTATCTGCTGGGTCTCGGCTGCATGACCGTCGTGTTGGTGCTGACGCTGCTGCTCCATCTGATTGTCCGGCGATATCCGATGGAAACGCTTCTTGCGCTGCTCGGCGGAATCTTTGGGCTCTCGCTTTTCATCAGCGCAGTCAGTCTCCCGATGATGTTCAAGTTCGGCGTCGAGAAAGGCCGCATCTGGTATTATGCCACGCTGGTGCTCGTCGGAGGCGCTTCCGGCGTCTCTGCCGGAGTCGCGTCGGATTTCTTCAGCGTGGGAATCTCCTCTGCTTATGTTTGGCTCATGCTCGCCATCGGCGCAGTGCTCTTCGCCCTCAGCTGGCTGCTCTCCATCCGGTTTTATCAGAAGCGAGAATTCTAAAAGAAAAGACAAGGGACTTCAATCCCTTGTCTTTTTCTTTGTACCAATTCGGTCGAGCGGCTTTTTCAAGATGACGTAGATCAGCAGATACAGCACCGCGCTGAACGCGGCGCCCGTGATCACGTCAAGGATGGAGTGCTGCTTGACAAACACGGTCGAGGCGCAGATCGCGACGCCCCAGAGGACGAAGAACCACCGTCCGCGGTGCACAAACTCCTCACCATCGAAGATCGCGGCCATCACGCCAAGGCAGCCGACAACGTGCATGCTCGGCAGCACGTTCGTGGGCGTATCGGCGGCATAGATCGCAGCGACGATAAACTCCGAGAGCGAATCCGGCTGCGAGAGATCCGCGCGCAGCAGCTGGCAGTTCGGAAAGAGCATGCAGATGAGCAGCGAACCGGAGAAGCCGAGGATGATGAAGAGCGCATAGCGCGTGAACGCAGGACCGTTCTCCTTCACGAGATAGATGATCGCCGGAACAAACAGGTAGGGATACCACGTGATGTACGGATAGATAAACCCCGGCAAGAACGGAATCGCGTCGTCCAGCGGCAGATAGCTGACCCAGCAGCCGTCCGTAGAGGCAAGATGATATTCCTGCAGGAAGAACCAGACGAGATAGACCGGAAGATACAGAAACAGGAGCATATAGGGATGCGTCTTCACATAGTCGCGGAAGGAAAACTTCCCCGTGCGCACCTCTTCAAGTCTGCGGTTGAGCTCCTCCTGCAGCTGCTGAAGCTCCTGCTGCAGATCGTGCAGATTCTGCTGCAGGTCCACATGATTGTCAGTGTTCGGCATGTTCCGCCTCCGTTCCCTGCTCACGCAGATAGAGAAGCCATGTGGCTAGGAGAATCTCCCCGTCGCTGCCGCCGGCTCCCGGCGCAAGCTGCCGCAGCTGCGCGACCCAATTGGTGCGCGTGAGCTTCGCCGCGAGGTCGGCCGCATGCTGCACGGCGGGCGCCGCGTTCTCACACAGAATTTCATTTCGCAATGCAGGCAGCAGCTCGTGCAAATCATAGATATCTTCATGCGCGTAGCCGAGCAGAGACATGACGTATTCCACCGCCGTGAGCGAGGCGGAGAGCAGATCGCCGCGGTCATGGGAAAAGAGCGTGTCGTTGAGCTTCGTATTGCCGGAAAAGCGCTCCAGCATCGCCTGCACGCCGCTCTCCGGCTCGTCGAGCTCAAGCCGCAGGAGCCAGAGGAGGTATCTCCGCGCAGCATTGAGCAGCACCGCTTCCCCGCTCTTTTCAAAGGAATACTGATAACCGAGATAGCAGTCAAACGCGCGCATCGTGTCTACATAGCCAAGACGGAGGTTGCGCTCCAGCACGTCGCGCGAGAAATCGAGGAACGGGCCGAGCGGACGGGACGGGACGATGCGTTTCACCAGCGGATGGCGGGGGTAGGTCTTATCAAACGCCTCGGGCTTGAGTGCCACAGCGATGACCCGCTCCGCGCCGAGCCGGAAGGCCGTGCTGATCGGAAGATTGTCGGCATAGCCGCCGTCGATGTAATTCTGCCCGTCAATTTCGCAAAGCGGGAACACCGGGAAACACGAACTGGACGCAATGAGCCACGGCTCCACCGCGCCGGGCGTCATATCCGCCTTGCGCGCCTCCACCATCTGCAGTGACGGAAACCGCGCCGTGATCGCAGCATAGTCTACGGGTGAAGAGAAAAACGCCTCCTCATCAAGCTCCCGATGCACACGCGCCTTATAGGGCTCAATGTCCGCGCCGCGGGAAGCCGCGAACTCGCGCGCGAACTGCAGAAGCTGATCGCGGTTTTCAAAGTAATACTCAATATCATGCTTGAGGTTCACGCCGTTGGCCATGATATCCTCCACAGTGATGGTGCTCCAGAGGCGCTCCGCGCGCTCATAATCCCCCATCACCATCAGCGCGCCGTTGATCGCGCCGATGCTGGTGCCGGTAACGATATCATAGTCGATGCCGAGCTCGCGCAGAGCCTTCCAGACGCCGGTCTGGTAGGAGCCCTTGGAGCCGCCGCCCGCGAGGGCGATGCCGGTTTTCATGGTAAAATGCCTTCTTTCTAAAATGGAGAGACCAGTGTAATTCTACAGTGCGGAAAAGTCAATTGACAGGTTGCCGATTTTTCGCTATGCTGAAAACAATTCCTTATGATGAGGTGCTATGATGATCAAAGAAGCCTTTTCTTTCCCCTCCGCCGCGGGAGGATGCGGCATTGCGGCGGTGCGCTTTCTGCCGGAGGACGGCAAGGCGCGCGGCACAATCCAGCTGCTGCACGGCATGATGGAGCACATCGGCCGCTATGACGAGATGGCGGAATACTTTGTCCAGCGCGGCTGGGCGGTCTATGGTCACAGTCACCTCGGCCACGGTGAGAGCCGGAACGAGCAATACCCGCTCGGCTATTTTGGAACGCATAACGCCGAGGGCCGCGTTTTCCGCGCCGACGCGAAAACAGTGCACGACCGCGCGAGGTCAGATTTCCCCGGTCTTCCGATGGTGCTCTTCGGCTATTCGATGGGCTCCTTCGTCTGCCGCATGTGCCTGCATGATTTCGGCGAAGAAATTGACGCCGCTGTGGTCTGCTCGAGCGGCAACGGTGACAAGGAGCTGCCGATCGGCATTGCCGCCGCCGGAGCCTTCTCCCTCTTCCGGGGCAAAAAGAAAGCCACGCTGCTGGATGGGCACGTCAATCGAGGCTTCAACAAGCGCACCGAGCACCGCTCCAGCGTGGACTGGCTCAGTACCGACCCGAGCTATCTCTTAAAAGACGGCAAACCCGATCCGCTCTGCGGCTTTACCTTCACCAACCGGGGCTACTACGATCTCATGACGATGATCCGCGCTATGCTGCGCGAGGAAACAATTGAAAGGCCCCCGAAGGAGCTCCCGATTCTTTTCCTCTCGGGCGAGGACGACCCTGTCGGCGGTTACGGCGAGCGCGTGAAAGAGGCTGTCGAGCACTACCGCGCGGCCGGACACAGCCGAACGGAGCTGAAGCTCTATCCCGGACGCCGGCATGAGATTCACCTCGACGGCGGAAGATACGACATTTGGGCGGACATGGCGGCGTTTCTCGATCGCGTTATCGCTTAAGGAGCGCGCGCCGCGCCTTGTGGTCCGGCAGATAGCGCGCCACGAGCGCGTGAAAGGCCGGACTGTGATTCATATGCTTTAAGTGCGCGAGTTCATGCACGACCACATAGTCAATCGCCTCCGGCGGGTATTGCATCAGCCGCCACGAATAGCAGATGTGCCCCTCGGAAGAGCAGCTGCCGAAGCGCCGCCGCGCCGAGGTGATGCGGATCTGCGTCGGAGAAAGGCCCATGCGCTCGGCCCAGTAGGCCGTGCGCTGCGGGAGGACCTCCTTTGCGAGGCGGATGTATTCCGCGCGCTCCGCCGCCGTCGGCTCCGGATGGGCCGCCTGCTTTGCCGCCTGGCGGGAAAGCGCGTTTTCAATCCAATCCTCGTGCTCGCGCACAAAGCGCTCGATCTGCTGGAGCGTGACGCGGCGCGGCGCGCGCACGATGACGCGGCCGTCCTTCACCTGCAGGCCGAGCGTCTTCCGGTCGGACCGGATGAGTTCGTAATCATACTTCATGATAAAACCTTAGACAGAAAGATGGGTGTTTATGTTTCGAATCGGATGCCACATCTCCGCCGCGGGCGGATACCTGGCCATGGGCAAAAAAGCCGCGGCGCTCGGCGCCAACACCTTTGCGTTCTTCACGAGAAATCCCAGAGGCGGCGCCTCCAAGGCGCTGGACGAAGATGACGTTGCGGCGTTTCTGGACTTCGCGAAGGAACAAGGCATTGGCGCGCTCGTGGCGCACGCGCCATATACGCTCAATCCCTGCGCGGAGAAGGACAATGTGCGCGAGTTTGCGCGCCTCGCCTTCCGCGAGGATCTGCTGCGCTTAGAGTTTACACCGGGACAGTGCTACAACTTCCACCCCGGCAGTCACGTCGGGCAGGGCGTCGCCGTCGGGATTGAGAAGATCACAGAGATTCTCAATGAATCGCTCTTTCCCGAGATGCGCACGACCGTGCTGCTCGAGACCATGGCCGGCAAGGGCAGCGAGGTCGGCGGACGCTTTGAGGAGCTGCGCACGATCCTCGACGGTGTGCACCTGCAGGAGAAAATGGGCGTCTGCTTCGACACCTGCCACGTCTGGGACGCGGGATATGACATTGTGCATGATCTCGACGGCGTGCTCACAGAGTTTGACCGCGTGGTGGGGTTAAAACGCATCCGCGCCGTGCATCTGAACAACAGCAAGAACGACATTGGCTCCCACAAGGACCGGCACGAGAAGATCGACGAGGGCTATCTCCCCGAAGACGCCATCCGCCGCATCATCACGCACGAGGCGCTGCGCGATCTGCCGTTCATTCTGGAGACGCCGAACGAGGACGAGGGCTACGCGCGCGAGATCGCGCTGCTGCACGAATGGAGAGGAGAATAAGATGAACATCTGCATTTTCGCATCGTCCTGCGACGTGGGCAAGGGTATCGCGAAATCGGTCTATGACCTCGGCCGCAGACTCGGCGAGGAGGGCCACGCGCTCGTCTTCGGCGGCTACGGCGGCGGGCTCATGGGCGCGATCGCGGACGGCTTTCACGACGCGGGAGCCAAGATCATCGGCGTGATTCCGGGCTTTCTCGAAGAGAAAACGGAGAACTATCCGCATCTGACACAGATCATCCGCACGAAGGAGCTCTCCGACCGGAAGGACGAGATGATTGCCCTCTCCGACGCCTTCATCGCCGTGCCCGGCGGCATCGGCACGATGGATGAGCTCTGCAGCATCCTCGCCATGAAGGCCTCCAAGCGGCTCGACAAGGACATTCTCATCTACAACGTGGACGGCTTTTTCGACGGGCTGCTTTCCTTCTTCCATCAGATGGAGCTCGGCGGATATCTCTACAGCGATCTGAATGGACTCTACCGCGTGGAGGACGTCAAAACAGCAGAGAGCCGTTAAAGAGGCCGACGATCAGCTCCTCCAGCAGCTGCGGCTCGGTCTGCGCGCCGGCGCGGAGGTACGCTCTGGCAATACTCGTAAAGCCGCCGGCCATAAAGTCGGCGGCGTATGCACGCACCTCGGCGGACATGTCCGAGAGAAAGCAGCCGCAGCCGAGCAGCGTGTCATACAGGCTGTCATAGAGGAGATAGATGATATCGTTATCCACAAGCGTGCGCAGAAAGTCCGCGTGCGTGCGGAGATAATCGCCGTAGTCGGCGCACATCTGCTGCAGCGAATGGCAGGCGTCATCCCCCTCCGTCTCGGGCGAATAGCAATAGCGCTCCGTGAGCGTATAGGTCACGACGCTCTCCTTGGAGTCGAAGAGGCTGTAAAATGTCTGGCGCGAGATTGCCGCCTCGCGGCAGAGCTCGCTGACCGAGATGGCGGAAAACGGCTTTGTCTCCATCAATTGAAACAGCGCTTTCGCCAGCTGCCGCTGGTTCAAAAGCGCGGTGGGGTTGGTGCCGCAGTACATAGGCGCCTCCTTGGAATGAAAACAATTTGTAAACTGGGTTGACAACTGTAAAGGACTATGCTAAGATTCTACCATAAACTTTACAAATGTCAAGGAAACGACGGTCTTCGGCAGAAGGCCATTCTTTCGACCTTGACGTTAGCACTCGAACCAGCCGAGTGCCAATTCCCAAGGAGGAATGAACATGGCAGTATTTCCGATCTACAACATTCTGATCGTGCCGGACGCCTATATCTACTTCAAGGCGGATTACTACCGGCAGTTCGCCGGAAAGCCGCCGGTGCAGGACGAAAAGGTGATTCTCATCGTGGCGAAGGAGGACCTCCCCCGCTCAGAGCTCACGAACGACAGCTTCTACCCCATCGGCCTGAGCGGCGTGATCACCGAGGTGAGCGACAACGGCTTTGTCGTCATCCGGACGAAGAACCGCGTGAATCTCGACGACGTGGCCGTCTACCGCGACCACACGATCGACCTCTCCATCTCCCGCAGAAGAGACATCGACGATCTGGACCCGGAGGACGCGGCGCGAAAGCTTGCGGGCGTCAAGCGCGCGCTCACGGAATTCAGTGAAAACTTCCGCTGGGCCTCGGCCGCGAAGCGCTACATTGAAAACTGGGACAGCATCGGCGAGGCCGCCGTGGTCATGAGCCCGTGGATGCAGAACTCCAACGCCGAGCGCTATGCCATCCTCGCCGAGGACAGCCGCAAGAAGCGCGCCGAAATGCTCGAGCGCATCATCTATGAAAACCTCGAGATGAACAAGGTCAATCAAGAGGCGGCACAGGCGCAGGAGGAGGACCACCAGAAGCTCTACCGCGAGAACGCCATCCGCAAGCAGATGGAATATCTGCAGCGCGAGCTCGACGAGCTGCACCCCGAGGAGGTCACCGATCTCCGCAAGCTGGAGATCAAGATCGAAGAGGCCGGCATGAACGAGACAGCGCTCAAGGAAGCGCAGAAGGTGCTCGGCCGCCTCAAGCACGAAGGGCAGAACAGCGCCGAGTCCGCCCTGCTCTATGACTATCTCGATTTTCTCACGAGTCTGCCCTGGAAGAAGGAGAAGGCCAAGGATATCGACCTCGATGAGGCGGAGAAGGTGCTCGATGAAGATCACTTCGGCCTCAAAAAGGTCAAAGAGCGCATCATCCAGCAGATCGCCGTCATGAGCTTAAAGCGCCAGCAGGCTGGCAGCATCCTGCTTTTCGTCGGCGCACCGGGCACCGGCAAAACGAGCATCGGCCAGAGCATCGCCAAGGCCCTGCAGCGCGAATATGTGCGCGTGAGTCTCGGCGGAGTGCGCGACGAGGCAGACATACGCGGCCACCGCCGCACCTACATCGGTGCCATGCCCGGGCGCATCATGGACGGCATCCAGAAGTCCGGCGTCTCGAACCCCGTGATGGTGCTCGACGAGGTCGACAAGCTCTACGGCTCCTATAACGGCGACCCCGCGAGCGCGCTTTTGGAGGTGCTCGACCCCGAGCAGAACAGCACCTTCACCGACCATTATCTCAACGTTCCCTTCGATCTCTCGAACGTGATGTTCATCTGCACGGCAAACTCGCTCGATACGATCCCGGAGCCGCTGCTCAACCGCATGGAGGTCATTCAGTTCCAGGGCTATACGCCGACGGAGAAGTTTCAGATCGCGCGGCGGCATCTGTTGCCGAAGGCGCTCAAGGCCGTGGGGCTCAAGGAAAACCAGGTCGTCGTGACGGACGAGGCGCTCGAGCAGATTATCTCCGACTATACGCGCGAGGGCGGCGTCCGCGGACTGAAAAAGCGCATGGACACCCTCTGCCGCACGGCGGCGGTGCAGCTTGTGCGCGGCAAAGGCAAGGTCCTGCGCGTGACGCCGAAGAAGCTGCGCGAGGTGCTCGATATGGCGCCGCTGCACCACCGGCAGGTGCCGGAGAGCGCAAAACCCGGCGTCGTGACGGGGCTCGCGTGGACGTCCGTCGGCGGCGAGATCCTCTATATTGAGACCATGCTCACACGCGGAAACGGTAAGCTCATCATCACCGGTCAGCTCGGCGACGTAATGAAGGAGAGCGCGCAGATTGCCGTGAGCCTCGTGAAAAACTGCTTCCCCGAGCAGGCGGAGATCTTCGAAAAGCATGACCTGCATATCCACGTGCCGGACGGCGCGACGCCGAAGGACGGCCCGAGCGCGGGCATCACGCTCACGACGGCGCTGGCCTCTCTCGTGACGGAGAAGCCGGTTTCCCCCGCCGTTGCCATGACGGGCGAAGTGAGCCTGCGCGGCGGCGTGAATCCGATCGGCGGGCTGCCGGAGAAGCTCATGGCAGCCCAGCGCGCGGGCGTGAAGAAGGTTTTCATTCCGGCGCAGAACAAGGAGGACCTGCGCGACGTGGCGCAGGAGGTCAAGGACCAGCTCGAGATCGTGCCGGTCTCGGAGGTCTCGGACGTGCTCAAGGCGCTGAAGATTCAGCCCAAAGCCCCCGCAAAGAAGAAAACCGCATAAAAGAAAGCTCCCTGCGTCTGCAGGGAGCTTTTCATCTTGTCAACGCAGTCTCAGATCAGCTTCGTCATGCTCTGCACGCTCACGGCGATGGTGCTGCCGTTATGGAGCATGGCGCTGGTGGCAGGCGGAAGCACGCCGAGGGCCCCGAGCGCAATGAGCGAGCCGTTAAAGCCAATGACGAAGCGGTAATTGCGATGGATGCGCGCCATAAGCGCCGTGGCGATCTGCCGCAGCGTAATGAGCTCGCGCAGGTCGCTTGCCGAGATGGTCACGTCCGCAATCTCTCGCGCGATCGCAGCCCCGTCCGCGATCGCGACGCCGACGTTGGCCGCCGAGAGTGCCGGAGAATCGTTGATGCCGTCGCCGATCATGATGCCCGTGCGCCCCTCCGCTCTCGCCTGCTCCACATAGGCCGCCTTGTCCTCCGGCAGGACCTCGGAGCGGTATTCGTCCACGCCGACCTCACGTGCGATGGCCGCGGCTGTGCGCTCGCTGTCTCCTGTGAGCATGACGGTGTGCTTCACGCCGAGGCGATGCAGCTGCTCGATGACCTCGCGCGCCTCCGCGCGGAGCGGGTCGGCGATGCAGATGACGGCCGCGAGCTTGCCGCCGATGGCGAGATAGAGGTGCGAATACTCATCCGGCAGCGCGTTGAACGCGCGCTTTTCCCCGCGCGGAATCTTCACGCCCTCGTCTTCAAAGACAAAGTGATGGCTGCCGATGAGGACCGATTTGCCGTCGACCGTGGAGCGGATGCCGTGGGCGACGATGTACTCCACCTGCGTGTGCATCTCCTCATGGTCGAGACCGCGCTCGCGCGCCGCGCGGACGACGGCGTTTGCCATCGAGTGCGGGAAGTGCTCTTCCAGACACGCGGCCACGCGGAGCATCTCGTTTTCCTCATTGCCGCCGAAGGGAACAACGCCGACCACCTGCGGGCAGGCGTGCGTGAGCGTGCCGGTCTTGTCGAAGACGACGGTGTCCGCCTCGGCAATGGCCTCAAGGAACTTGCCGCCCTTGACGGTCATGCCGTAATTTCCGGCCTCGCGCATGGCGGAGAGGACCGCGAGCGGCATGGCGAGCTTCAGCGCGCAGGAGAAGTCCACCATGAGAACGGACAAAGCCCGGACGGTATTGCGCGTGAGCAGATAGGTCACGCCGCTGCCGAAGAGTGTATAAGGTACGAGCTTGTCGGCGAGATAACTCGCGCGCTTTTCCACCGAGCTCTTGAGCTTCTCGGAGGCCTCGATCATGGAGACGATCTTGTCATAGCGCGTGTCGCCGGACTGCTGCTCCACGCGAAGCACGCACTCCCCTTCCTCCACGACCGTTCCGGCATAGATCGTCATGCCCGGACGCTTCGGCACGGGGACGGATTCGCCCGTGAGCGACGCCTGATTGACCATGACCTCGCCGGAATCGATCACACCGTCGAGCGGGACAATGCCTCCAACGCGGACGATCACGCGGTCGCCGGACTGAATCCGGCTGATGGGCAGGAGCACCTCAGTCTCCTCATCCGTGCGCACCCAGACCTGATCAATGTTCAGGCTCATCGTGCGGGCAAGATCGTCTACGGACTTCTTGTGCGTCCACTCATCGAGCAGGTCGCCGATCTCCAGCAGGAAGCGCACCGAGCCCGCCGTGGCAAAATCGCCGCGGGCGAGGCTGATGCCGATGCTCAGCGCGTCGAGCAGCTCCACGTGCAGCTCGCGCCGCCACAGGCAGCGCAGGCCGCGCCAGAGATACGGCGCGGACTTGACGCACGTGAAAACGCGGCGGATCGGCGCCGGGAGAAAGAGCTTGCGCAGCGCGCGGCGAAAGACCTTGAAGACGAGCTTTTCGGTATAATACCGGTTCAGCTCTCGGCTGTGCGTCTGCAGAGAGAGATCAACCTCGCCCACGTCGCCCCAGGCATAGTGCGCGAGCGCGTCGAGAATCCGCTCTCTTCCCTCCTCATAGAGAATGATCGCGCCGGAGGTCCGATCGTGCACCGTGGCCTTCTGCACGCCGGGGATGCGCGAGAGCGCAAGCTCCAGCTCGTCCGCCTGCGCCATGGTCATGGGGCAGCGCTGCAGAATCTGCACGCGCAGCCGTCCGGCGTTTTCATGTTTGATCTGAAATCTCATACTGGTATCCTCACAAATTGCGCCCGGTGAAGCACCGGGCGCATCGTTTTTCTTCTGCTTTACGCCTTGGCGGCGTCCTCCACAACGGCGTACTCCGCCGCGCGGCGGGCGTTGATCTCTTTGGCGTCGGCGTAGATATCCTGCGCGCCCTCCTGCACGGCTGTGGCCGTGGACACGACCTCGTCCTTCATGCGCAGCACCGCGGCGGTGCAGTGGGCATAGAGGGTGCGGGCGTCGCGGCTGGTGAGAATCTTCAGCCCCGCCGTTCCGAACAGCACGCCGCCGGCAAACCAGGATACGATTTTTGCACTCATGATAGTTTCCTCCATAATATGATTTGCAGCCAGTCCTGCCGCCCCGGAACGAAGCATTCTTTCGTTATGACCATCTTACGACGGCAGATGCAGAAAATCTGCCCAGAAAAGGCGTTAGCCTCCGCTTTTGGACAGATTTTGTCTTAACTTACCGCATTCTGGCGAAATTGACGCGGACTCACGCCGTAGCGTTCCTTGAACGCGGCGTTGAATCGGCTCGTGCCGGAATAGCCGACGCTGACGGCGATGGAGAGAACGCTGTCGTTCGTAGTGCTCAAAAGCCGCGCCGCGCGCGTGAGCCGCAGGTCCTGCAGATAGCGGTGCACGCTCTGGCCGCTGACGCGGCGGAAGGTCTCCTTGAGATACGTAGGCGAAATGTGAAACTCCTCCGCCAGCCGCTCGATCGTGAGACGGCTCTCCATGTGGTCCAGCAGATGCTGCCGCACGCGGCGGACAATATCAATCTGCGTCTGGCTGAGGGACGGGTCGTGCACCGTGACCGGTCGCTCTTCAGCGGCAAGCCAAAGCCGCTCCAGCAGGCGCAGCAGCAGATAATTCCCGCGCCGCTCCGGCTCCAGCCGCGAGAGGATGCCCATGACGGAGGCGTACCAATCCGCGCCGTGCAGCACGCTGCAGCCGCAGGCGGAGCAGAGATTTTCTCGAAGCGAAGCCATAAGCGCATTTGCGCGGTCCGTGCCGGTGGACTCGCAGAAATAGGTAAAGAGCCTCTCCTGCGGGATGACGGCGATATAAACCGAAGCGTGCCTCTGCGGCAGCGTGAGCGAACGGAGAGCCATTCGATCGGCACAGAGCAGGACCATGCCCGGAAACGCGGAGCGAACCTGCCCGTCGGAAAGGTGCAGATCCACCTGCCCGTCGATGCAGAGCAGGGCTTCAAACGTCTCCGCTTCCGGCGCGGGGGCCGGCGCTTCCCCTTCGGAGCGAAGGAAAGCTCGCTGCACCGTCGCACCCGGCTGGGGCAACCACGATTCACTTTGCGCGGAGAGAGACGCAAGAAGTTCCGGAAACATAAGAAGACATCCTTTGCAGCAAGTGAGCTTAGACTAACTTCTGTTATCTTACAGCAACTAACATGTTTTGTCAATCTTCCGCGCAGTAAAAAACCGACGCATCCGAAGATGCGCCGGTTGCTGTTTTGATCCTCTTATTACGGGATCATGCTCGGATCGCCGATCAGCAGCGTCGTGACGCGGCTGCCGGGCTTGCTGTATTCCTCACCGTCGGCAAGGTCCTGCGAGACCAGTGTCTGGAGAGAAATATACTCCCCGTCATACGTCACGCGGACGATCTCCTCATGGCCCTGCTGGCCGTAGACGCAGAGCAGGCCGGGTTCCGCGTCCGTATAGAGCACGGAGTGTCCGCCGCCGAAGGAGCCGACGTCCTTGGCGCCGGTTTCACCGATGGTATAGACGCGCCAGATGAAGTCCGCCTCGTTGGTGCCCTCCTTGACGATCATCTCCAGAATCCCGTCCCCATCCAGATCGACGAGGCCGTATTCCAGATAATCACCGCCCATGGTCTCTTCATACTGGTACTCCGTGTTCTGCAGCACGCTGCGGTAGTCGGAATAGTCATAATAGAGCGCCTCCAGCGGCGTTGGCGTCGGTGTGGGCTCTTCATCCATGCTTCCGAAGAGAATCTCCATCTCATCGAGCTCCTCTCCTGTCTTTGCAGGATCGTCGTCCTCCGCCTTCGGCATGCAGCCGGTCAGCAGCGCGAGACACAGGCAGAGCACGAGCGCAATCCATGTTTTCCGCTTCATATCGGATTCTCCTTTCAGCTCACGTCAATTCCGGCATCCCGGAACATTTCCTTCATCGTTTCATTGCCCTTGGTCAGACGCTTTACCGTGAGTTCCTCTGCCTTGGCGTCGGCATGGCGGAGATGCTCGCCGGATTTCAGCAGCGCTTCCTTAACCTTCTGCAGGCGTGCGATGGATTTATCAATCTCGTCGATCGCGTCGTTGTAGCGCTCGGAAGCAAGACGATAATCGCGGGAAAAACGTTCCTTAAAATCCTGCAGCTGGCGGTTGAAGTTCTCCACGTCCACATGCTGGTTCTGCACAGCCACAAGCTGGCGGCGATAGTCGAGACTGCCGCGCGCGGCGTTGCGCAGGAGTGAAATGAGCGGGATGAAAAACTGCGGCCGGATGACGTACATCTTCGGATAGCGGTAGCACATGTCTACAATGCCGGTGTTATAGAGTTCGCTCTCGGACTCCAACAGCGTCACGAGCACGGCGTATTCGCAGCCCTTCTCCGTGCGGTCCTTATCGAGCTTTTTCAGAAAGTCCTCGTTGCGGTGCTTGGTCGCGGTGGTGTCCATCTCGTTTTTCATCTCAAACATGATGGAGATGTACTCAGTGCCGTCCTCATCGTAATCGCGGAAGATATAGTCGCCCTTTGTGCCGGTGCGAACGTCGTTGTCCTTTTCAAAATAGGCGTTCGGAAACGCTGCGGCGCGCAGGCGGTTAAATTCGATCTCGCAGTGCTGCTCGAGCGTCTCTCCCACCATCTTGGTGGACATGCGCGCCTTCATATCCTTATAGAACGCGATCTCCTCGTCCTTCTGCTTGAGGATGAGCGCCTGCTCGGTGTCGCTCTGCTGCTTCTGCAGGCGATATTCCGCCTCCATTTTTTCCAGCTTTCCGTGCAGCTCGAGCAGCTCCTTCTCCTTTTCAAAACGCGCCGCCTCCGCCTTGTGCTCGGCGGCCTGCACGGCGACGGTCTTCTCCGTCTCGGCGGCGGAGAGCTTTTCGCGAAGGGCGCGAATTTCCTCCTGCTGCTTGTCAGATTCCGCGCGGACGGCGAGCGTCTTCTGCACCTCGGCAGCCTCCAGCTTTGACTTGAGCGCCGCGATCGCCGCGTCCTTTTCGGCGGCGGAGAGCTTCACGGCGGACTCGGTCTGGCGCGCGAGCTCCTGATTGAACTCCCGGTCGCGCACCTGCTGCACGATGGCGGCATAGCCCGCCTCGTCGATCGTGAATGCTTTTCCGCAGTGCGGGCACTGGATTTCCTGCATGGTGCCTTCCTCCCTTGTTCTGACAATTAATATGAGATGATTGTACCACACGCATTTGGCCTGCGCAAGCGAGCAAAATACTTGACAGCGTGTCTTGTAAGTGCTATTCTCTTCAATTGTAAAGTTTCTTTGCGATTCGCTTTACAATTGGAGGAGAAGAAAGATGAAAACAAGAGACATGGCGCTCTGCGCGCTGTTTGCGGCCCTGCTCGCCGTCTGCGCATGGCTGGTCATTCCGATCGGGGACGTTCCGTTCACGCTGCAGACCTTCGGCGTATTCGCGGCGCTGGGACTCCTCGGCGGAAAGCGCGGAACCATCGCGATCGCGGTCTATCTGCTGCTCGGCGCGATCGGCATTCCGGTGTTCGCGGGCTTTCGCGGCGGCATCGGAACGCTCTTCGGCACGACGGGCGGATATCTGGTAAGCTACATTTTCATGGGCCTCATCATGATGCTCGCGGAGAAGCTCTTCGGCGATCGCACGATCGTGTTTCTCATCGCGGGCGTGATTGCCCTCGCCGTCTGCTATGCCTTCGGCACGGCGTGGTTCGTCGTAGCCTATGCCAGAACCGCTGGCCCGATCTCCTGGGCGGCGGCGCTCGGCAAGTGCGTCATCCCCTTCGTGCTGCCGGATCTGGCGAAGCTCGCCCTCGCCGTGCTCCTGCGCGACCGGGTAAAGCGATACGTGCCGAAAACTGCATAAACGTATATTTTAGCAAAACACAGCGGCTGCTTCGCCAATGAAGCAGCCGCTGATTTATTATCTATCATTCTCTCGTTGCCCAATGTTATTTTTTCAATCTGTTGATGATTCCAAGCAAAATCAATAAATCATCTTCGCCGAGCTGTTTCATTCCTTCCACTGCTTTTTGAATCAATTCCGGCTGATCCATATCCTCATCAAAAAAATACTGTGGAGAAATCTCGAAATAATCACAGATTGCAAAAAATTCCCGTAAAGGAGGTAGTGCTTTTCCTGAAGAGATGTTATAGATATACCCCCTGCTATGGCCCAAATCGTAACTCATTTGATATTCAGAAACGCCTTTTCTCATACGAAGCTGCGTAATACGATCTCGAACAAATTGTTCGCACATTTCGATCACCTCTTCATCTATGATAGTCAAGGTTCCTTGTCGTTAGCGCAAATATCTTTGTTTTTTATATTGATTTAGTCCATAAATGTATGTTATATTTTATGTTGCAACAAACCATTCTAGTTATACCATTTTTGGCGTCGATATCATTATCTCTCTGGTGCCATCAATTTCAGTTATAAGATGGTCCTTCATGACTGTCGGAGGTCAAATCATGAAATCAATCGCTTTTATCATTCCGTATTTTGGCGATCTTCCAAACTACTTCCCGGCATGGCTGAATTCATGCAGACAAAACCCCACCATTGATTTCTATCTTTTTACAGATCAAACATATACAGGTTTTGTGCCGGAGAATGTATACATACAGAATATATCCTTTGTGCAGATCAAGGAACTGCTTCAGTCACAGTTTGAATTCTCAATTGGCCTTTCAACACCATACAAGCTTTGCGATTACAAACCGGTTTATGGCGCAGCCTTCTCCGAATGGGTTCAAGATTACGACTATTGGGGACACTGCGATTTAGACCTGATTTGGGGCAATATCCGCCATTTCATGACGGACGCGCTTCTCTCGGAATATGATCGTATTCTCAACCAGGGGCATTGTTCTCTCTATCGTAATACAGAGTCAGTCAATCGATACTATCGCACGCTGGATCCGATGGGGTGCATGAATTGGAAAATAGTCTACCAAAGTGAAAAACATTTTTCATTTGATGAATACGCCGAGCACAACGGCGGCGGTCTGTCTTTAATCATGGAGAAAAACAATGTGCCTATCTATGCAGAATGGCCTTTTGCAGATATTTCCTTCAAATATAAAAGGTTCCAGCTATCACTCACTGAAGATGCTTATTACGACTCGGAACAGGATGCAAACGGCAGCTTTTTCGAGCGGGATGATGAAGGTCTTTGGCTGTGGTTCCGAAAAGATGGTGTCCTCCAGAAAAAAGAATTCATGTATGCACATTATTCCCGCCGAAGCATATCCGGCGCAAAAAAGGTCATGAACTCCGATCATTTCTTGCTGCTGCCGCCAGGAGAGATTCGAGTAATCAAGAAAAGCTTGGAACCGGAAGAAGCAGAGAAACAGATGGCAGTAAATTGCCAAAAGATGCTTCTCTGCAAAAAGCTTCAAACACAAAAAGGAGCCCGGTTCGTTTCCCGTGCGGTTCAGAAAATGAAGCGCATCTTAAAGGCATAACTGCTTAAATGAACAACTTCTGATTTTCTAATTTCGCATATTGCAATCCCTCATACGAAATGATTCTAATCTTATTCAGCAAGCTCAAAAAAGCTATATTATATGCAGCAAATTCAACCACTGCGTCAGTCAAAAAGAACGTTGAAGAAATCTCGCAATTCTCCGACGTTCTTTTCTCATTTAAACCGTTTTATCGCTAAAGTTTTTGTTGACTTTCCCCTGCATTCGCGGTATAGTAAGCAAGTAAAAATCTTTCAGGCCAAGTGCCGGAGCGGGAGCCGAACATGTCAGCACGCAGAAGAAACGATTCCGCCGTTTTCGCCGCAAATACGTTTGCGGCTTCTTTTGCTGTCTATTATTACGGCTATTTTGCTCAGAGCACAATTTAACCGCCGGTCCAAGCGCCTGAAACGACAACTCGATTCCAAGCAGCTTTGCCGTCCGGCAAGGCTGTTTTATCTTTTCAGGAGGAATGCTCTATGACCACCCTGCCAAAGCTTCCGCTGCAGTTCGGCAAGGAAGAAAACCTCATCCGCGTGATCGCAGCGTACGCGGCAAAACGCGCCGGAGAGATCGGCGCGGAGAACGTGTTCAACTTCAGCATCGGAAACCCGAACGTGCCGGCGCCGAACGTGCTGACCGAAAAGCTGCAGGAAATTCTCTGCACCGTTCCGGCGGCGGAGCTGCACGCCTATTCCCCCGCGGCGGGGCTGCCGTGGGTGCGAAAGGCCGTGGCGGACGATCTGAACGAGCGCTATGGCACGGCCTATTCGGCGGACGATCTCTATCTCACGGCCGGCGCCTCCGGCGCGCTCGCGATGGCGTTTCACGGCCTGCTCCTCGAGGGCGACGAGGTGATCGTCTTCGCACCTTACTATCCGGAATACGCGGTCTACGCCGAGGCCTTCGGCGGAAAGGTCGTTACCATCCGGTGCCGCGAGGAGGACTTTCAGATCGACCCCGAAGCGCTGAAGGCGGCGATCACGGAGAAGACGAAGATCGTCGTCGTAAATTCCCCCTCCAATCCGGCGGGCTCGGTTTTCTCCGAGGAGACCATCCGCGCGATGGCGGACATTCTCCGAGCGGCGCAGGAGCGCTTCGGCCACCCGATCTATCTGCTGGCGGACGAGCCCTACCGCGAGCTGGTGTATGACGAGAGCATTTCGGTTCCCTTCATCCCGAAGCTCTATGACAACACGATCTACTGCTATTCCTACTCCAAGTGCGTCTCCCTTCCCGGCGAGCGGATGGGATATCTGCTCGTGCCGCCGCAGGTGGAAGGCCACAGGGACGTTTACGCCGCGCTTGCCGGCGCGGGGCGCATTCTGGGGCTTGTGTGCAACAGCACGCTCTTTCAGCATCTGCTGCCGCACTGCCTGCATGTAACGAGCGATCTCGGCATTTACAAAACCAACCGCGATCTCCTGCTTGAGACGCTCACCGCGCAGGGCTATGAGATGGCGCGGCCGGACGGGGCGTTCTACCTCTTCCTCAAGGCGCCGGACGGCGACGATCTCGCCTTCTGTGAGCGGGCGAAGGACTTTGAGCTCATCATGGTGCCCGGAACCTGCTTCGGCTATCCGGGCTACGCGAGACTCAGCTACTGCGTGGAGACGGAGACCATCCGTCGCGCGCTTCCCGAATTTGGAAAACTGATGGAGATTTACCGATGAACAAACTCGAACAAGCGAGAGCGCAGATCAGCGAGATTGACGCCGAGATGGCGCGGCTTTTTGAAAAACGCATGGAGGCGGCGCGCCTGATTGCCGAGCATAAGATGGAGCACGGGCTCCCAATTCTGGACGCTGCGCGCGAGCAGGCGCTCATCGACCGCAACAGCGCGCTCGTGCAGGACCCCGTCATCCGCGAATACTATGTGCCGTTTCTCAAGAGCACGATGGACGTCTCGAAGGCATATCAATCCCGGCTGACGCAGGGGCTGCGCGTGGCCTACAGCGGCGTGGAGGGCGCCTTCGCGCACATCTCCGCGGGCCGCATCTTCCCCGAAGCGCAGCGGCTGGGCTTCAAGAACTTCCGCAGCGCCTATGACGCGGTGGTGAACGGCACGTGCGACTGCGCGGTGCTGCCGATCGAAAACAGCTTCAACGGCGAGGTCGGCGAGGTGCAGGATCTCATGTTCTTCGGCTCGCTGCACGTCAACGGCGTATATGAGCTCACGATCACGCAGAATCTGATCGCCCTGCCGGGCACGGACATCAGCGAGATCAAGCAGGTGTTCAGCCATCCGCAGGCGCTCGGCCAGTGTCAGGCGTACATCCACGACCACGGCTGGCGCGCGGTGGAATACGCGAACACCGCCCTGGCGGCCGAGCACGTGGCGCGGCTTGGCGACAAGAGCATCGCGGCCATCGCTTCGGCGGAGACGGCCGATCTTTACGGGCTCGAAGTACTCGAAGCCAACATCAATGAGAGCAGCCAGAACACAACGCGCTTTGCCGTCTTCTCCCGCGCGGAAAACCGCGCGCTCGGCGGCAAGATGGGCGATCACTTTATGCTCGTTTTCACCAGCCGGAACGAGGCCGGTTCCCTCGCCGCGGCGCTCGCGGTACTCGGCAAGCAATACGGCTTCAACATGCGCACGCTCCGCAGCCGTCCGGTGAAGGAACTGCTGTGGGAGTATTACTTCTACCTCGAAGCCGAGGGCGATATCTTCAGCGAGAAGGGCCAAAATCTTCTGCGCGATATGGCCCCCTACTGCGACCGGCTGAAGGTCGTGGGTACGTTTGAACGACACGTCATGATTTAAGTGTGGAGTGTGGAGTTGCTATGAATTTGACCATGGAGCTTGGTGCTCGAAGTTATGATATTGTTGTGGAGCGCGGTGTTTTAAAAAAGGCCGGTTCCCTTTTGAATCTGAATCGCAAGTGTCTGATCGTCACCGGCGCGATGGTGCCGCGGGCTTATTCCGAGTGCATTGCAAGCCAGTGCCGCCAGCATTTGATCGTGACGGTCGAGCCCGGCGAGCAGAGCAAGAGCTTTGCGATCTTCGAGCGGCTCTGCCGCGCGATGCTCTCGCATGATTTTCACCGCAACGACTGTGTGATCACGGTCGGCGGCGGCGTGATCGGCGATCTCGCGGGCTTTGCCGCGGCGAGCTACATGCGCGGAATTGATTTTTACAATCTCCCGACCACCGTGCTCAGCCAGGTGGACTCCTCCATCGGCGGGAAGGTCGCGATCAATCTCGACGGGGTGAAGAACATCGTCGGCGCGTTCTGGCAGCCGAAGAAGGTACTCATCGACCCGGACACGCTCAAGACCCTGCCGCCGCGTCAGATCTCCAACGGACTGGCCGAGGCGATCAAGATGGCCTGCACCTCGGACGCGGAACTGTTCGAGTTCATGGAGACGCATGATCTCATGGAGCACATCAACGAGATCATCGCGGGCTCGCTGCAGATCAAAAAGAGCATCGTGGAGCAGGACGAAACCGAAAAGGGTCTGCGCAAGCTCTTAAACTTCGGCCACACGATCGGCCACGGCATTGAGAGCACGGGCGCGCTGCTGCACGGCGAGTGCGTCGCGCTCGGGATGCTGCCGATGTGCTCGGACGCGGTGCGCGCACGGCTCCTACCGGTGCTGGAGAAGGCCGGGCTCCCGACGAGCGCGGAATTTGACCGTGCCGCCGTCTGGGAGGCGATGCAGCACGATAAGAAGGCCGCCGCCGGCTCGACGGACATTGTGACCGTGCGCGAGATCGGCCGCGGACAGATCGAGCGCGTTTCAACCGCGCAGCTCAAAGCGCGCTTTGAGGCCGCCTATGGGGAGGTTTGACGATGGAATACGGACTCATTGGGGAGCATCTGCCCCACAGCTTTTCCAAGGAAATTCACGAGCAGCTCGCAGACTATACCTACGAGCTGCACGAAGTAGAAAAAGACGCGCTCGATGCTTTCATGAAGGCAAAGGACTTCAAAGCGATCAACGTGACAATCCCGTATAAGCAGGACGTCATCCCCTATCTCGACGAGATCAGCGAGAGCGCGCGGGAAATCGGCGCGGTGAACACGATCGTGAACCGGGACGGGCGCCTCTACGGCGACAATACCGATCAGATGGGCATGACGGCGCTGATTAAAAAACTCGGTCTCGATCTCACGGGCAAGACCGTGCTGATTCTCGGCACGGGCGGCACCTCGCGCACGGCGCAGTACGTCTGCAAAAAGCTCGGCGCGGCCGAAATTTACACCGTGAGCCGCAGCGGGCGCGACGGGAGTCTCACCTATGATCATGCCGCTGACCGCTGCCCGGACGCGCAGATCATTCTGAATACGACGCCCTCCGGCATGTTCCCGCACCCGGACGCGCAGGCGATGGATCTTGCACCCTTCCAGAAGCTCGAGGGCGTCGTAGACGTGGTCTACAATCCCCTGCGCACACAGCTGGTGCGGCAGGCGCACGCGCTCGGCCTTCCGGCGGAGGGCGGGCTCTATATGCTGGTCGGACAGGCCGTGGCGGCGGTGGAGATTTTTCTCGATCAGAAGCTGCCGGACAACGCGCTCGACCGCGTTTTTCAGAACATTTATAAAGGAAAAGAAAACATCGTCCTTACCGGCATGCCCGGCTGCGGCAAGAGCACGGTGGGAAAACGGCTCGCAAAGCTGCTCGACCGCCCGCTCCTTGAGCTCGATCAGATGATCGAACAAAAGGCCGGGATGCACCCGTCCGAGATCATCCGCACACAGGGCGAGGCCGCCTTCCGCGATCTGGAAAGCGAGCTTGTTTCGGAGGCGTCCATGCAAACCGGCTGCGTCATCTCCACGGGCGGCGGCGTGATCCTGCGCGAGGAGAACATGAGAAGGCTTCGCGCGAACGGACGCATCTACTTCATCGACCGCCCGCTCAAACACATTCTCCCGACGGACGACCGGCCGTTGTCCAGTGACCGCGCGGCGCTCGAAAAGCGCTTTAACGAGCGCTATCCGATCTACAAGGCGACGGCGGACGTGATTATCCCCGTGCAGGGACCGCCGAAAACCGTGGCGGAGGAGATACGAAAGGACTTTTTATCATGAAGCTGCTGGTCATCAACGGGCCGAATCTGAACTTTCTCGGCATCCGCGAGCCGGATCACTACGGGAAAGAGACCTATCAGGATTTACTGAGCAAGATTCAATACTACTGCGATGAGCGAAAAATCGAGGTCCGCTTTTATCAGTCGAACCACGAGGGCGACCTCGTCGACCGCATCCAGCAGGCGTATTTTGACGGGATGGACGGCATCGTCATCAACCCCGGTGCCTATACGCACACGAGCATTGCCCTGCTGGACGCCGTAAAGGCCGTGCAGATTCCGACGGTGGAGGTACACATCTCCGCCGTGGAGCAGCGCGAGGACTTCCGGCAGGTGAGCTACATCCGCGCCGCCTGCGTCGGCACGATCACCGGACAGGGCACGGACGGGTATCTGCGCGCGATCGACCTGCTGCTGGAGGCGCGCCATGACGGTTGACATTCGGCCCGGCGCCGCCGCCGGCACGGTGGTCGCCCCGCCGTCGAAGAGTGTGGCGCACCGGCTTCTGATCTGCGCAGGACTCGCCGAGGGGCAGAGCGTGGTGCGAAACGTGGACTTCTCGGAAGACATTCTCGCGACGCTCGACGTGCTCCGCGCCATGGGCGCGAAGGTGGAAACATCCAACGACACCGTCACGATCGCGGGCTGCGACGCACGCCGGGCGCGCTATCCCGGGCGCATCTCCTGCCGCGAGAGCGGGAGCACACTGCGCTTTTTCATCCCGCTGCTGGCCCTCGGCGGCACGCCCTTTCTGCTCACCGGACAGGGGCGGCTGATGGAGCGGCCGCAGACGGTATATGAAACCTTATTCGCCGAGCAGGGGCTCGTGTTCCGCCGCGAGGGCGATTGCCTTCGCGTGCAGGGCCCCCTCTCCCCCGGCCACTACACGCTGCGCGGAGATATCAGCAGCCAGTTCTTCACCGGTCTGCTGCTCGCGCTGCCGCTCTTAAACGCGGACAGCCGCATTACGCTCCTCCCGCCCGTGGAGAGCCGAAGCTATATTGAACTCACGCTCGACGCGCTGCGGCAGTTCGGCGTCACGGCGCGGTGGGCCTCGGATACGGAGCTCTATATCCCCGGAAAGCAGCGCTATCGGCGGCAGTACACCGCCGTGGAGGGCGACTGGTCGAACGCCGCGTTCTTCGAGGCCTTCGCCGCGATGGGCGACGCGGTTGCCGTGGAAGGCGTCACGGAGGACAGCATTCAGGGCGATCGGGTCTGCCGGGATTATCTCCGGCAGATGAAGGACGCGCTCGTGACACTCGACGTGGCCGACTGCCCCGATCTCGCGCCGATCCTCATGGCAGCGGGCGCCGCGATGCGCGGCGTGGTACTCACAGGCACGCACCGCCTCGCCATCAAGGAGAGCGACCGCGGCGCGGCCATGGCGGAGGAGCTCTCGAAGCTCGGCACACAATGCAAAATCGAAGAAAACCGCATCACGGTCTTCCCCGGCATCCGGACGCCGATCCTGCCGTGGGACGGCCACAACGACCACCGGATCGTGATGGCGGGCGCGGTGCTGCTCACGCGCGTGGGCGGCTCGATCACCGGCGCGGAAGCGGTGAGAAAAAGCTTCCCGGACTTTTTTGACCGCCTGCGCGGTCTTGGAATTGAGGTAAACGAACATGCAGCTGGTATCTAACACAAACATTCTTATCGTCGGTCTCGGACTCATGGGCGGCAGCTATGCCAAGGCGCTCTCCCGCGTGGGCTTTCACGTGCACGCCATCGCGCACAAGCAGGCGGACATTGACTACGCGCTGGAAAAGGGTTTCATCGAGAAGGGCGCGGACTGGGCCGATCCCGAGCTCATCGGGAACGCGGAGCTCGTCATCTTCGCGCTCTATCCCCATGTGTTCAAGGAGTGGATCGAAGCCAATCAGAAATATTTCCGCCCCGGCACGCTCATTACCGACGTGACCGGCGTGAAGCGCTGCGTGGTCTATGACATTCAGAACATCCTCCGCGACGACGTGGAGTTCATCGCGGCGCACCCGATGGCGGGCCGCGAGACCTCCGGCATTCAGAGCGCGGACGACAGCATCTTCCGCGACGCGAACTACATCGTCGTCCCCACGGAGAAGAACACGCCCGAGGCGATCGAGAGCTGCAAGTCCCTCGGCCGCGTGATGGGCTTTTCGCGCATCACGGAGCTGACGCCCGAGAAGCACGACGAGATGATCGCCTTCGTCTCGCAGCTGACGCACTGCATCGCGATCTCGCTCATGACCTGCAACGACGCCGACCACATCGGCACCTACACCGGCGACTCCTTCCGCGATCTGACGCGCATCGCGAACATCAACGAGAATATGTGGACCGAGCTCTTCGTGGACAACATGGACGCGCTCATTCATCAGATGGACCTGTTCTCGGCCGAGTTCGGCCGTCTGCGCTGGATGCTCGCCAGCCGCGATATTGAAGGCATGAAGGAAACCATGCGCAAATCCACAGCGCGCCGCATCGCGCTGGACCAGGGGAGATAACAATGGACGAAAAACGGCACATTTCCTACGACAACCCATATGAAAGCACGATGAACATGCGGTTTATCCGCAAGCTCCCCATCCCCCGCGATGTGAAGCAGGAGTTCCCCGTGCCCGATCAGCTGCGCGAGGTGCGTCTGCAGAACATCCGGCAGATTCGCGCGGTGCTCTCCGGCGAGAGCGATAAAATGCTGCTCATCATCGGCCCGTGCTCGGCCGACCGCGAGGACTCGGTGCTCGAATATCTCTCGCGGCTGCGCAAGGTCGCCGATCAGGTCGCGGACAAACTCGTGATCGTCCCGCGCATTTACACGAACAAGCCCCGCACCACCGGCGACGGCTACAAGGGAATGCTCCATCAGCCGGACCCGAACGGACGGCCGGACGTGCTGACCGGCATTCTCACAATCCGCGACCTGCACATGAAGGCGCTCACGGAGACGGGCTTTTCCTGCGCGGACGAGATGCTCTACCCTGAAAACCATCGCTACATGGACGATCTGCTCGGCTATGTCGCCGTCGGCGCGCGGAGTGTGGAAAACCAGGGCCACCGGCTCACCGCGAGCGGGCTGGACGTGCCCGTCGGCATGAAAAACCCGACCTCCGGCGACTACAGCGTGATGCTCAACGCCATCACTGCCGCCCAGCACAGCCACACCTTCGTCTACCGCAACTGGGAGGTGGAAAGTCAGGGCAATCCCTATGCGCACGCGATTCTGCGCGGCTATGTGAACAAGCACGGACAGAGCCTGCCGAACTATCACTATGAGGATCTCATCCGACTGATCGAAATGTACGAGAAGAAGGACGTCACGAACCGCGCCATTCTGATCGACACGAACCACAACAACTCCAACAAGCAGTATCTCGAGCAGCCGCGCATCGCGATGGACGTGGTCTATCAGCGCAAGATCAACGCGGACCTGCGCCGCTATGTCAAGGGCTTCATCACCGAGAGCTACCTCGTCGACGGCTGTCAGAAGCCGGAGGACGCGCACGTCTACGGCAAGAGCATCACGGACCCCTGCCTCGGCTGGGAGAAGACGGAGGATATGATTTTCCGTCTGGCGGAACAGATTTAATTCCGAATTCCAAAATTTTCTTCTGCAAACAACGCGAAATACACGCATGTTATGTTGACTTTTCTATTCAATTTTGGTATAATCATCGTCGAATATTGGAGATTGTTCGTCATAATCTCCAAATAACATGAAGAAGGAGAAAAGTCATGAAAAAACTCATCATCACCCTTCTGGTCGTATGTATGGTAGCTTCTCTGGGCATGGCGGCCTTTGCCGTGGACCCCACTGCCGCTGCCGATCCGACCACTCCTGCCGATCCGACCGCTGCTGCCGATCCGACCACTGCTGCCGATCCGACCACTGCTGCCGATCCGACCGGCGCTGCCGATCCGACCGCTGCTGCCGATCCGACCGGCGCTGCCGATCCGACCAAAGCAACCGAGCCTGAATTCGTCTTCCCCTTTGACGACGTCAAGGCGGACGATTGGGGTTATCCCGCCGTGTTCTGGGCTGCCAAGAACGGCGTGACCAAAGGCATTTCCGAGACCGAGTTTGGTCCCGAGCCCGGCTGCACCCGCGCGCAGGTCGTCACCCTGATCTGGCGTCAGGAAGGCTCCCCGAAGGCCAAGGTCGCCGAGACCCCCTTCACCGATCTCGACAAGG
>JAZPZZ010000211.1:0-22208 GCA_045544935.1 Oscillospiraceae bacterium
CCGCTTGGCCTCCGACTTCAACAAGGCCGCCCTCGCCGATATCCGCAATCTCGAGAGCATGAAGCCCGTGCAGGCCATCAAGGCCCTCGCGGAACTCTGCCGCGAGACCGGCTTTGAGAGCGAGCGGTTCCAGAGCGCCAAGGCGGACTTCATCCGCGAATACGGCGACCGCTGCCTCGGCGAGCTCAAGCTTGAAACGCACACCTACCGCACGCATCCCGCGCTTGTGGACGAATTCGTCCGCGGCCGGCTCCAAATGCCGCCGAAGCCGAAGCGGGCGGAGACGGAAATGCAGCCGAAGGACGGCTTTCTCGTCCGCCACGCCAAGCTCGGCATCTATAACCGCGAGCGTTCGCGCATGAATCGCACGCGCCTGTTCGGCATGGCGCGCACGATCTTCCGCACCGTGGGGGAGGAGCTAAAAAGAGAGGGCTGGCTCGACGACGCAGAGGATGTGTTCTATCTCACCATTCCCGAACTGGAAGAGGGAAACGCCGCGCGCTATCGCGCGCTCGTCGAGGCGCGCAGGGCGGATTACGCCATGTTCGCCGCGCTTCCGCCCTACAGCCGCCTCATCTTCGACGGGGAGATTCGCAACAAGCGCGTGCAGAACGCTTCGTTTGATCTCCTGCACAAGGCGGACGTGCTCACGGGCATCTCCTCCTCCATCGGCACCGTCACGGGCGAGGCCGTCGTCATCACGGAGCCGAGCCTTTCGATCGATACGCACGATAAGATTCTCGTCACGCGCAGCACCGACCCCGGCTGGGTGTTCCTCATTGAAAACGCGAAGGGCATCATCGCCGAGAAGGGCTCGCTGCTGAGCCACACCGCCATCATCACGCGCGAGCTGCACAAGCCCTCCATGGTCAACGTTCGGGACGCCACCAAGCGCATCCGTACCGGCGATCTCGTGGAGCTGGACGCGGCCAGCGGCGTCATTCGCATTCTGCAGGAGGCGTAAATGCTGACTCTCTATTCCAAAAACGATTCCTACCTCCGCCGCCGCTTTCTCGCGCTCCCAATGGCGCTCTATCCGCCCGAGCGGCGCGCGCAAGAGCCGAAGACCGAGCGGCAGCTGCTCGAGGGAAAACACCCCCTGGGGCCCTGCTTCGAGGTTTATCCCTTCCTCGCGCTGGACGCCGAGCGCCCCGTGGCGCGCTGCCTGCTCACGGTCTATCCGGAGGATGACGCGGGCTACGTCGGCTTCTTCGAGAGCGAGGACCGCAAGGATGCCGCCGCACTTGTGCTGGACGCGGCGTACGATCTGGCAAAGCGCCTCGGCAGGCGCCGTCTCGTCGGGCCGTATAACGCCTCGTTCTGGATCGGTTATCGCTTCAAGAGCGCGAACTTCCGCGATTATTTCACGGGCGAGCCGTGCAACCGGCCTTACTATCCGCGCCTGTGGGAGCAATGCGGCTTTAAGGTCACGGACCACTATTATTCCAACCACATGCGCGTGCCGACGGACGCGGACGTCAGCCGCAAGGCAGTCAGGCGCCTCGAGCAGTTTCGCGCAAAAGGCTATGAATTTCGAAACCCGACCTTTGCCACATTCGATACCTGCCTGCGGGAGATCTACCGTCTTCTCACGGCGCTCTATGCGACGTTTCCGGGCTATAAATCCATCACGGAGGCGCAGTTTGTCGCGCTCTATTCGCCGCTGCGCTTCGTCGCCGATTTTGAGATGGTGAAGCTCGCCTACAAGGACGATCAGCTCGCCGCTTTTGTTATCTGCATCCCGAACTACGGCGTGCACACGGCGGGGAAGATCACCCTTCGCGATTTGAGAGAGATTCTTTGCGTCCGCCGTCATCCGACGGAGTACTCCATCCCGTATATGGGCGTCTCGCCCGAGCACGCGGGACTCGGCAACGCGCTCTCGGAGCTTCTCAAACAGGACCTCCAGCGCAAGCACTGCACGAGCATCAGCGCTCTGATTCACGACGGCAAGGTCTCCGGCGGCTTCTATAAGGTGCTGCTCACGCATCAATCCGAATATGTGCTCATGGAGCGGGTGATCCGCGATGACTGACGATCTTGCCATGCGCGTCTGCGCGGAGATCTGCCGCAGCGAGGGGCTCCGTGCGCGGGAGATTGCGCTGCGACTCGGCGTCGACCGGAAGGAAGTCAACCAGACGCTCTATCGCTCGCCGCTGCTGCAGGAGCTCTGCTGGCAGGACCGCGACGCCTGCTGGCACGGGCTGATCCGGCAGGGGAGACCCCACGGCGGCCTGCAGGAGTTTTCGGGCTATTACGGTCCGGTGCGCGACTTTCTCGCGCTCAATGAGGAGCAGTTTCTCGGTCTGCTCACCGAGGGGTGCTACCGCATCGGCAGGAGTCTGACCGACACGCGCGGCCTCTTTCACTCCTTTCGAGACGCGCGCGAGACGATGCTCCGCCTCTTTTCCGACCTGCGCGAGATGCTCGGCGAGCGCTGTCTCGATTGGGAGCTCGTGTTCGAGTTTCGCCTCAAGCGCGGCAGGCACGTGCGCATCTATGCCGACGTCCTCGTCATCACGGAGGAGAAGGTCTTTTCGCTGGAGTTCAAGATGAAGGACGCCGTCGATCCGGAGGAGATCCGGCAGGCGGCAAAGTACGTGCCGTATCTGGAGATCGTCTTCGGCCCAAAGTATGAGATCATCCCCGTCCTCGTGCTCACGGCGGCCCATGAGTTCTTCCGCTTTGAGCCGATCGCAAAGCGCGATATGGTGCTGCCCGTCGCCTCGGGCGAGATGCTGTTTAACGTATTCGATGAATATCTCGGGTTTTTAGAGCCCTGATCTGGAAAGGAACCGCCTATGTCCGCTTGCCTCTCCCGCGCGCAGCGGGATGCTTCGCTCGACCGTGTCCGCGCGCTCGCGGCGCTCCTCGTTGTGCTCAACCACGCGGCGGAAACGCTCTTTGCCCTCGCGCCGGAGCCGGTCGCGGCCATGTCCGTTCCGGCGCGGCTGCTCGGCTTTTCGGCCTTCACGCTCGGCAGACTCGGTGTGCCGCTCTTTCTCATGCTCACCGGATACCTGCTCCTGCCGCGCAGCTATGAGGGCGAGCGTTTGGAGCGGTTTTACCGCCGCAGCCTGCTGCCGCTGCTGCTCTCGTGGGAGCTCTGGGTCGTGATTTATAACATTTATATCGCCCTCCGCGATCAGCAGGCGTTTGATTTCGGCATGTACCTGCGCAACGCGCTCCTGCTCGAGCATGTGGAGCTGCCGCACTCGTGGTATCTGCCGATGATTCTCGGCGTCTATCTCTTCCTGCCGTTTTTCGCCGAGGCGCTGCGCTCTGTTCGCGCGCGGACGGCGGTGATTTTGGGAGCGGTCGTGTATTTCTATTTTTTCATCACGCCGAGTCTCAATCTGCCGCGTCTCGCGGCCGATCTGCCGCGCGAGCGCCAGCTGCTGACGCAGCCGGACTTCATGTTCAGCGGCGGCGTTTACGGGCTGTATCTCCTCCTGGGCTATGCCGTCTCGAAAAACCGTGAGCGGCTGCAGGGGCCGAAGGTGACCATCCTCTCCGCCGCGGTGCTGCTCGTCTGCTTTGTCTTCACGGTCTGGTGTCAGCTTCGGCTGCATGCCGCGGGCTATGCCTATAACGTGTGGTACAGCTTCGCGGCCGTGCCGGTCATGGGCCTTGCGCTGTTTTTGCTTCTGCTTCGGGTTCCCATGTCAGAGCGCACGGGCGGCCTCTGGGCGGAGCTCTCGGCCTGCGCCTACGGCGTTTATGTGGTGCATTTCCCGATTCTGGAGACGGCGGAGCGGCTGCTCGGCCCCTCGGCGCATCGCTCGGCGGAGCTCATCTGGCTCACGCTCGCGGTGTATGCCGTGTCCGTCCTGCTCTCGGCGGCGCTCGGCCGCGTGCCGTGCGTTGGAAAAACGCTCTTTCTCAGAAAATAAAAATACGGAGACGATTTCAATGAATCGTCTCCGTTTTTTAATATCCTCTCGCGGCCTTGTCGCGCCCGACGCCGCAGCCGGGATTCGAAAGCAGACAGTTGTGCTGGCAGCCGCCGCAGTGGTCGGCCCGCTCCGTCACGCGGATGCGCTCACCGGGCAGCACCGCGCCGCTGCGCGTGCGCCGAGTGACGCACCGGCGCTTCTCCAGCGCCCGCAGCAGGAAGCGCAGCACCTCCGGCGTCGCCGTGACGACGCAATCCTGCTTGGATTCCAGCAGCCCTTTCGCGGCTTCGTCCGCCCGCCGCTTTACGTCGCGCGCGGACTCCTCGGCCTGCGTCAGACCGAGCCGCCAGAGCAGGCCGCCGTCATGGAACTTACGCAGCAGCGGCAGTTCCGTCAGTGAGGCATAGTCCGTAAACGCACGCTCTGCGAATTTGACGCATTCCGGCGCGGCATAGACCGGCCTTCCGGCGGCGGAGACCGGCTCCGCGGTGTCCGTGCCGGGACAATAGATTGCAATCATCATTTTATTTACAGCTCCGTGGTCGGCCGCTCGCAGGCGCCGCTGCGGCAGCGGTAATACAGCGCGCCTGTCTCCGGGATCGGATAGTCCGCCGTGAAGGGCGCGAGGATTTTCAGCTTTTCCGCCGTCTCCGGCGTCTTGAGCAGCACGGTGAGCCCCGCGCGCGGCTCTGCGCGGAGATATGCTGTCAGCGCTTCCGGCAGCGTTTTGGCACAGACGACGAGCTCCTCCGTCTCCTCCAGATATTCGAGCATTGCCAGCAGCGTCACGCAGCAGGCGCCGGGATAGCGCTCGATCGCGCCGGCGAGATAGCGCAGCTGGGTTTCCTCCGCCTCGATGAAGCGCGTCTGGCCCGTCAGCCGCGCGAGCCGGGAGAGCACGAGCGCCGCCATGCCGTTGCCGGAGGGCATCGCCCCGTCCTCCAGATCCTTCACGCGTGTGAGCAGCTGCTCGCCGCGCTCGCTGTAGGGGTAGCACCCGCCGCGCTCCGAATCGAAGAATTCCGTCAGAAGCTGATCTCCGAGCGCGCCGGCGCACGCCAGATATTCCGTCCGGAAGGTCGCCTCATAGAGCGCGATGAGCCCCCATGCGTAAAACGCGCAATCCTCGAGCTTCGCGTCAAAGGCGGCGTCACCGTCCCGCCAGCGGGCGAGGAGTCTGCCGTCCGGGCTGCGCAGATTCGTTTCAATAAAAGCCGCGGCCTGCTCCGCCGCCGCGGTCCAATCCGCGCGGTCGAAGACCAGACCGGCTCTGGCGAGCGCGCCGATCATAAGGCCGTTCCACGCGGTGAGTACCTTGTCGTCCCGGTGCAGCGCCGCCCGCGTCAGACGATAGGCGCGCAGCTTCTCCAGCGCGGCCTTCTCCCAGACGGGAGCGCGCTCCCAATCCTCGGTCTCGATGAGGTTCAGAATGTTCTTTCCGTGGAAGCTGCCCTTTTCCGTCACGCCGTAGCGCCGGCAGAAGGGCAGGGCGTCCATACCGAGGAGGCGGGACAGCTCCTCCTGTGTGAAGAGATAATATTTTCCCTCCTCGCCGTCGCTGTCGGCGTCCTGTCCGCAGAAAAAGCCGCCCGCGGGATCGCGCAGCTCGCGCAGAACGTAGTCCGCAGTCCGGCGCACGATCTCGCCGTACCATGCGCGATGCGTCTGCTGATACGCCTCGGTGTAGGCGAGCAGGAGCAGGGCATTGTCATAGAGCATCTTCTCAAAATGCGGCGCAAGCCATTTCACGTCCGTGCTGTAGCGCGAAAAGCCGCCGCCGACGTGGTCGAAGATACCGCCGCGGCTCATTTTCTCCAGCGTCAGATCGGCCGCGTGCAGCGCGTCCTTTTCGCCGGTGAGTTTCGCCCAGCGCAGCAGGAAAATGAGATTGTGCGGCATCGGGAACTTGTTCGAAAACCCCGTCCCGCCCCAGACCTTGTCCGTCCGGCGCACGAGGGATTTTGCCCCCATCTCCGCGAGCGAGCGGCGCGGCGTGCCGGGGGAGGCCTCCTTCGATTCCCGCAGGTGCTTTGCAAAGGCGTCGCCCTCGTCGAGGAGCTTCTGCCGGTCGTTCCGCCAGAGCTGTTTCGCCGTCGCGCAGAGGCCCATCAGCTCGTTTCGCTTCAGATAGGTTCCCACCCAGAAGGGCTTCTGCTCCGCCGTCATCAGCACCGTCAGCGGCCAGCCGCCGGAGCCCGTCGCGGCGACGCATGCGGCCATATAAACCCCGTCCACGTCCGGCCGCTCCTCGCGGTCGACCTTGATGCAAATGAAGGTTTCGTTGAGCGCCTTTGCGACCGTCTCGTTTTCAAACGATTCGTGCGCCATCACATGGCACCAGTGGCAGGTGGAATAGCCGATGCTCAGAAAGATCGGCTTGTCCTCCGCCTTTGCCTTTTCAAACGCTCGCGGTCCCCATGCCATCCAATCCACGGGGTTGTCCCGGTGCTGTAAGAGGTAAGGAGATTTTTCAAACTGCAGCTCGTTCATGGCGCACCTCCGATTTTGGTTTATCTTAGCATGCCCATTTTTTCCCGTCAATGAAAAACAGGAGACCGTTCAGTCTCCTGTTTGCAATGTTCAGATGAAGTGCAGCGCCGAGAGCGTCACCGCGCTGAAGACGACCCACGCGCGGAAGGTCTCCTGCTTGCGGACGATCGACCAGATCGCGGCAAGGCAGCCGAACGCGAGCGAGCAGATCAGCCACGCGCTCTGCAGCCTCAGCGGCGTATACCCAAAGCAATCGATGTAGAGCCAGAGCTTCGACGCCGCGATCACGGCGAAGAGCAGACTCTCCGCGAGCAGCACGATGGAGATGATCTTGAGTCCTTTGTGCGTCCAGACGGAATCGCGGCTCAGACGCGTGATCAGCCAGAGCAGCGCGAAGTTCACCGCCATCAGCTTGCAGAGCTCAAAGAAGCCCTGCCGCGCATAACGTGAGAGCGTGTAGCCGGTCGGCAGATGCCGCGTGAACGCGCCGAGCAGATACGGCGTGTGCAGCGCGAAGAACACGGCGTAGAGCGCGCAGAACGCCGCCGTGAGATAAACCCAGACCGCCGTCGGTACGCCGTGGATGGCGGCGAGAAAAACATCGACGCCCTTGACGTGCGCGGCTTTCGTCTCGTTCTCCGTGCGCCCCGTTCCGGCGATCAGCCCGAACAGCCACGCGCCGACGGGCAGACTGAACAAGAAGGTGCCGATGAAGTTGTCGAAGCCGTCCGCGCGGAAGGTCAGGCTGCGCAGGAGCTTCGAAAACGCGATGCGAAAATGCGCGTCCGCGCCGGCCAAGAGGTTGAACGCCATCACAAAGATGACCGCCGCCAAAACGACCGCAAACGAGGTCCACACGATCGTCTCCGGCTTCGCGCTCCGCTTTTTGGGCCGCAGCTGCCGCAAACCATAAAACAGACAGCGGATTCGCAAAAAGAAATGAAAAAAGGGCGTAATCAGAAAGCCGAACAGCGCGTCCACCGGGAGCAGCCTTCCGGTTTTGCCCTCCAGCAGCGCGCCGCTGCGGCTGAGCACCCACCAGACGAACGCAAGGTGCAGAAACAGCATGCTCTGCGCACTGTTCCATACGGTTGAGCAGCCAAGCAGCGCGCCTGCCTCGATCAGCGCGAGGCAGCCAAGCCAGATCCAGCTCTCCGCAGGGCGTCTGGTGTTCCGGTGCAGTGCCTCCGTGATGCCGATCAGCAGCACCGTGAAGGCAATCAGCCATCCGGCGTCCCTGCCGGAGTCCAGGGTGAAGGGCAGGGATTTGTCAATATAGAGATAGGCCGCAAAATACATTGCGAGCGCTGTCCAGATCTCCCGCCGCGAGGCGGAAAACGCGCTCCGTTCCGGCAGACCGTCAAACGGAGAGGGGACAGCCGGTTTGTTTTCGTTCATGCTTCAATCCTCCACGAACTCCAGCAGATCTCCGGGCTGACAGTTCAGTTCACGGCAAAGCGCCGTCAGCGTGGAAAACCGGATGGCCTTGGCCTTGCCGGTTTTCAGGATCGAGAGGTTCGCCGGCGTGATGCCGATGCGCTCCGCCAGCTCGCCGCCGGAGATTTTGCGCTTTGCCATCATCACGTCGAGATTCACGCGAATTTCCATGCCCGCCCCTCCTCAGATCGTGAGATCGAGATCCCGGCGCATTTCGATCGCCTGCTGAAAGACGCTGCGCACAATGCGGACGATCAGCGCCATGAAGGCCGAGCCGAGCGCCAGCACCAGAAAGGCGAGATAGTACGTGCTGCTCACAAGGCAGATGACCGCCGCGGCGACACAGGCGTCGCTGATGATGCGCATGATGCGCACGTTATCATCGTCAAACACGCGGCTGTCTTTGAGATTGCACAGCAGCCGCCAGAGCCCCCAAAGCGCGGCCCACGCCGCGGGAGAGCAGGTATAGAGGCTGCAGAGCAGATATTTGTGCGTCTCGGCGGGCATGCCGCGCAGCGTCACAAACCATTTTGCCAGCCACCAGCCGCCGAGATCGAGCGTCAAAAGCAGCAGCGCGAAGAGAATCACGCAGATCTGAGAGAGAAAGATGCTGTTGTTCCTGTTTTGTTTCATTGGTACCAAATCCTTTCGTGCACGGTGACAGGATAGCAGGCAATATGCCGTTTGTCAAGAAATAATTATTGTTTTTCGATATTATTCGAGCGTGAAAAGCCTCCGGCCGAAGCCGGAGGCAGGAAATCACTTGTTTCTCGGCCGATAACCGGCGAGACAGAACGGCAGCTCCATGCGGTTTTGCTCCAGAAGCGTCTGATTGCGCAGAATCTCCTCCGCCGGGCCGTCGGCTGCGAGCTGCCCGCCGGAGAGCAGGAGCACGCGGTCGCAGGTGTCGAGAATCATATCGAGATCGTGCGAGGCGATGAGCTTCGTCATCGGCATGTCGTTTACCGCGTTGATCACCGTGCGGCGGTTCACCGGGTCGAGCGCGATGGAAGGCTCATCCATCAAAATCGCCTTCGGCTCCATGGCCAGAATCGTCGCGATCGCGGCCATGCGCTTCTCGCCGCCGGAGATCTTGTGGTTGTGGCGGTATTTGAGCTCCGTCAGATGCAGCTGCTCCAAAACCGCGTCGACCTTCCGCTCGGCTTCCTCCTTGGAGAGCCCGTAGTTGCGCGGCGCGAACATCATGTCCTCATAGACCGTGGGCATGAACATCTGGCTGTCCGAGTCCTGCAGCACGAAGCCGAGCGTCCGGCGGATCTGCGGCAGCGTTTTTTTCTCCACGCGCACGCCGTCCACGCGAATCTCGCCCTCCGTGCAGGGGAGAAGCCCCAGCAAGAGCTTCATGATCGTGCTTTTGCCCGCGCCGTTGGCGCCGATCAGCCCGACGGACTCGCCGGGCGCGATGTGAAAGGAGACCCCGCGCAGCACCGGCGCGTCCGCCTCATAGGCAAAGGATACGTTGTCAAAGGTAATCATAGCGAACCCTCAAGTAAACAGATTTCCGAGCAGCTGGGGCAGATCCCAGCATCTCGCGGCCGCGAAAAACGCCGCGCAGCCGAGCGCGAACACCACCGCGCCAGCCGTGCACTTCGGCACCTCGGCGTAGTAAAACTCGCCGCGAAAGCCGCGAAGCTGCATGCTCTCATAGAGATCCTGCGCCCGGTCCATGCTCCGCAGCAGCAGCTGTCCGAGGAAGCTGCCCCAGGCGGAGATGTGGATGCCCTTCTGGCCCGGTGCGCGCAGATGATACGCGTCCGACATGACGGACACCTCCCGCAGCATCACCGCCACATAGCGGTAGGTGAGCAGCAGCAGCGTCACGAGCAGGCTCGGCACATGGAGCTTGCGCAGCGCAGCGCACAGGGAGTCCATCGGCGTCGTCGCGATCAGCAGGAAGGACGCCATGAGCGCGAAGACGCCCTTGAGCATCAGCGTGATCATCGAGACCACGCCGCCGGAGACCGTGATGCTCCCGAGCTGCAGCAGCGGCGCGCGGTCATAGAAGGGATTGAGAAGTCCCACCGCGCAGACCAGCGGCAGCACGATGCGCAGCTTGTAAAAGCAGGTGCGAACCGGAATGCCGCTCAGCTGAAACATCAGGATCGGGAAGAGCACCATCACAGCCAGCGCGCTCAACTGATATTTATGAAAGGAGACCACGCACAGAATGTACGCCAGTGTGATCAGAAGCTTCACCAGCGGGTGCATTCGGTGAATGGGGGAGTCCTGCGCCGCGAGTGCGTCCATCTCGCGAAACTCGTCGAGCGCATGGTTGATTTTGTCCATATCGATCCGTCCAAAGTAAAATCAGGGACATCCGGGCGGATGTCCCTTTTGGTATCATATCATACTTTACTGCTTTTGACCATTCTTTTTGCGGAAGAATCCGCCCACGAAGCAGATCAGCAGCACCAGAGCCGCCACGATTGCGCTGCCGACGAGTCCGGAGACCGTCGTCCCGGCCGCGCTGTCGCTGTCGGAGAAGGAGTAGTCCGGCAGGAAGGAGGTCTTCTCCTGAATGCCGGCCGCCTTGTCCGCCGCCTTGCTCTGCACGCCGAAGTCGTCCTCGTCCAGCCCCATGTTCTCGCTGTAGCCCGCCTCGCTGTTGCCGAAGAGGGACCACTCGAGCCCGTCGGGGTTGGAGCTCGCCAGCAGGGAGAGTCCGCCGCCGACAAGCGCCGCCGCCACCGCGAGCACGACGATCGTCGTCGCGAGAGAGCCCTTGCCCTTCTCGCCGCCGGTCTTCACGTCGCGCAGCAGCTCCGGCCGGGATTCATAGACGAACAGCAGCACCGCCGTCGTGATGAGGCCCTCGATCAGACCGATCGCCAGATGAATCGGGAGCATGATGCCGAGGAAGGTGACGAAGGGCAGCTCCGTGATGCCGGAGAGACTCGTCTCCAGAACGACGGAGAAGGCGCCGAGCAGCAGCGTGATCACGCAGCCGAGAATGGAGGCGAGGATGATCTTCGTTCTTCCCGCGGCCTTCGCGCCCATGCCGGCAAAGAGGTTCGAGCGCATAATCGGCCGCCAGATCAGATAATAACCGACGAAGCAGCCGTAAAACGCCATGTTCCACACGTTCGCGCCCAGCGCGAGCAGGCCGCCGTCGGCAAAAAACAGACACTGGATCGCGAGAATCACGATCATCGATAGAAATCCCGCCTGCGGACCCAGAAGTCCCGTCAGCAGCATGCCGCCGCACATATGGCCCGAGGAGCCGGTGCCGGGAATTGTATAGTTGATCATCTGTCCCGCGAAGACGAGCGCCGCCGTCACGGCCATCACGGGCAGCTTCTGCGTCTCGTCGTCCTTGCGCAGCTTATGAACGCTCACACCGGCGGCAGTGCCGGAGGCGACGTACATCGCCGCGGCGACGGTCGGCGCAAGCAAAGCGTCAGCCATATGCATGAAGCAGGCCTCCTTTTATTTCTTTACTGTGCTAATTGTAACCCAACCCTCCGTCGCAGACAAGCCGGGGTGGGGGGATAAAAATGTGCACAAAAAATATTGTTAATATTTATACAAATATAACAAGCGCTCAACTGTGGTTGACAATCTTCTTTTTGCTTTGTTATACTAAAGAGCGAAATTGCAAAGGAGGGGTGCCGCATGAAGCTCGGCCTCTGTCAGCTGCCCGTGACAGCGGACTTAAAACAAAACCACGCCGCCATGCGGGACATGGTGCGCCGCGCCGCCAATCAGGGCTGCGATCTGGTCTGCCTGCCGGAGATGTGGACGTGTCCCTATGAGAACGCGGCGTTCGTCCGGTATGCCGAGCCGGAGCGCGGCGAGACGTGGCAGGTGCTGCGCGATGCGGCGAAGGATTGCGGCGTCTGGCTCGTCGGCGGCTCCATGCCGGAGCGGGAGGGGGAGAACCTATATAATACCTGCTTTGTCTTCTCGCCGGAGGGGGAGCAGATCGCAAAGCACCGCAAGGTACATCTGTTTGATATCGACGTTCCCGGCGGCCAGCGCTTCATGGAGTCCGATACCTTCACGCCCGGCGATCGCTTCACCGTTTTCGATTCCCCGTGGGGAAAGATCGGCGTCGCCATCTGCTTTGATATCCGCTTTGTCGAGCAGTTTCGTGCCATGGCGCTCATGGGCGCAAAGCTCGTCCTCGTGCCCGGCGCGTTCAATCTCACGACCGGACCGGCGCACTGGGAGCTCTCCTTTCGCATGCGCGCGGTGGACAATCAGGTTTTCACCGCCGGCTGCGCGCCCGCGCAGGACATGACGGCCTCTTATCATTCCTGGGGTCATTCTCTCGTCTGCGATCCGTGGGGCCGCGTGCTCCGCTCGCTGGAGGAGGAGCCGGAGCTTCTGGTTGAGGAACTCGATCTTACGCAGGCCGATGCGATCCGCGGCCAGATTCCCATCTTGAAAAACCGCCGGACGGACCTCTACCGTCTGGATTACGTAGAATAGGAGCGAGACCATTGAAAGCTGTTTATTTCATCTGCAACAATCACGATTGGGGCCATGTGTCCTTCCGCGTCTGGGACCTGCTGGAGCGGGAGGGCTTCTTCGAGCAGAAGGCCGGATTTCAGTTCGCCGGGCAGGACGTCATGAAGTGCGAACGCGGCGGAAATGAATTTTTCTTTGCGCCGACGGATATCGCCCTCTGCCTGGACTATCCGCGCTTCCTCCCGGAGATGAACGCCCACTTTGCCGATGCCGACATGTCCGGCATGATCACCTGGCATGAGGGCGGCAACGCGCCGGATAACGTGCTCACCGTGCACTCTCTCGGCGACATGGCCTCCGGCTGCTTCGGCAAGGCAAATCCGCGCTATATGCGCAATCTGCTCCTCGCCTTCGAGCGCAACCGCGTAGAGCTCGGGCTCGAGCAGTACCACGTCGCCACCGAGGCCACGCACTGGTCCGGCGTGCACGACGGGCACGGCGATCCCTCGCTGCTGCTGCAGTTCCCGGTGCCGATGGTCGATATCGAGGTCGGCAGCGCGCCCGTGAGCTGGGACGACGAGACTGCCTGCCTCGCCCTCGCCCGCACGCTCACGCATGTGTTCGACGATGACGGCAAGCAGGTGCACAATCTCCTCTGCGTCGGCGGCGTGCACTTCGAACCCAACTTCGCTGAGGCGGCGCTTCACTCCTGGGGCGAGGAGGCCTTCGGCGTCACGCACTGTCTTGCCAATCAGTGGCTCGTCAGCGGGGAGTATGAGACCGAGGCGGGCTTCGAGCGCGCCTGCAAATGCGTGGAGTCCATCGAGGGCGGCATCGAGGCCATCGTCTTCCATGACAAGATGAAGGGCTGCTACAAGGACCTCGTCCGCCAGCTCGGCGCACATTACAACGTGCCGATCTACAAGCACCAGCGCATCCGCTCGCCCGAGACCATGGAATTCGCCGTAAAGTGATTGACACGGCTGTGTTTCTCTGATAAAATATCTGCGGCTGTGAACGGGAAGAGTACGCCCTTCCTCCGGCGCAGAGAGGCTCCCCTTGTGCTGAAAGGGAGCTGCCGGACAGAGCGGAACGTGCGCCCGGGAGCTTTGAGGGGAGGAAATGCCCCTCCGCATGCGCTGCGTTACCGGCGCCCACGAGTGAAAAACGAGAGTGGAACCGCGATCATTCGCCTCTCATGCCAAGCGCATGGGAGGCTTTTTGTTTTGTATTTTAATGAGGAGGATTTCCTATGAAGCTTTTTAATTCCATGTCCATGCAGAAGGAAGAGTTTGTCCCCATCGAGGAGGGCAAGGTCCGCATGTACGCCTGCGGCCCGACGGTGTATAACTACATCCACGTCGGCAACGCCCGCCCGATCATCATGTTCGACGTGCTTCGCCGCTACTTCGAGTACCGCGGCTATGACGTCACCTTCGTGCAGAACTTCACCGATGTTGACGACAAGATCATCAAGCGCGCCAACGAGGAGGGCATCACCTCCGACGAGGTCGCGAAGAAGTATATCGAGGAGTATTTCGTCGATGCGCAGGCGCTCGGCGTCAAGGCCGCCACCGTGCACCCCAAGGCCACCGAGAACATTCAGCAGATCATCGATATTGTATCCACCCTCATCGAAAAGGGTTATGCCTACGAGGTGAACGGTGACGTTTACTACCGCACGCTCAAGTTCAAGGACTACGGCAAGCTGAGTCACCAGCCGATCGACGATCTGCAGTCCGGCGCGCGCATTGACGTGAACGACATTAAGGAAAACCCGCTCGACTTCGCCCTCTGGAAGGCCGCGAAGCCCGGCGAGCCCTATTGGGAGTCCCCGTGGGGACAGGGCAGACCCGGCTGGCACATCGAGTGCTCCGCCATGTCCAACCGTTATCTCGGCAAGACCATTGACATTCACTGCGGCGGCAGCGACCTCGCCTTCCCGCATCATGAGAACGAGATCGCCCAGTCCGAGGCGGCCAACGGCTGCAAGTTCGTCAATTACTGGCTGCACAACGGCTTTATCAACATCGACAACAAGAAAATGTCCAAGTCCCTCGGCAACTTCTTCACCGTCCGCGAGGCGGCGGAGGCCTATGGCTATGACTGCATCCGCATGTTCATGCTCATGAGCCACTATCGCTCCCCGCTGAACTACTCGGGCGAAATTCTCATGCAGGCGAAGGCCGCCCTCGAGCGGCTGCGCACCGCGAAGAGCAACCTCGATTTCTTCGCCCAGAACGGCAAGGACGGCGAGCTCTCGGCTGAGGACGCCGCCTTCGTCGAGAGCCTCGGCAAATACCGCGAGAAGTTCGACGCCGTGATGGACGACGATTTCAACACCGCGGATGCCATTTCCGTCATCTTCGAGATGGTGCGCGAGATCAACTCCGCCGTGTCTCCCGCCTCCGATCCGACCAAGGTGCTCGCCGTCGCCTGCCGCGACATTTTCCTCGAGCTCTGCGACGTGCTGGGCATCCCCTTCGGCGCCGACGCCGCCGAGGACGATGAGGCCGCCGAGATCGAGGCGCAGATTGCCGCCCGACAGGCCGCGCGCAAGGCCAAAAACTGGGCCGAGGCCGATCGCATCCGCGATGAGCTCAAGGCCAGGGGCATCATCCTCGAGGACACCCCGCAGGGCGTCAAGTGGAAGAAAGCCTGATGAAGCAGAACTACCAAAAGCAAATGGACGCCGTCGTGGCCTCTCTCCCGCAGGGTGAGAGGCCGCGTCTCTTGCTGCAAAGCTGCTGCGGTCCGTGCAGCAGCTACGTCCTCGAGGCGCTCACGCCGTTTTTTCGCGTGACGGTTCTCTACTATAACCCGAACATCCAGCCGAGAGCCGAGTATGATCTCCGGCTGGAAAACCAGCGCAAAATCATCGCCGCGCTCCCGACGCCCTCTGAGGTTGACATTCTCGAATGTGACTATGACGGGGAGAAATACGACGCGGCGGTGAAGGGACTGGAATCTGAGCCCGAGGGCGGCGCAAGGTGCACGGTCTGCTTTCGCCTCCGTCTGGAGGAGACGGCAAGGAGAGCGGCGGAGCTCGGCTATGACTTTTTCTGCACCACGCTCACCGTCTCGCCGCACAAGGACGCCGAGCGGCTCAACAAGATCGGAAAGGCTCTCGGCGAGCGGTACGGCGTGCCGTTTCTGCCCTCGGATTTCAAAAAGCGCGAGGGCTACAAGCGCAGCATTCAGCTCTCGAAGGAATACGAGCTCTATCGGCAGGACTACTGCGGCTGTCTTTTCAGCAAAGCGGTTGACAATTCTGCCGCGATCGTGTAAGATACGCAGGCATACAAGTTCATATGCAGGTGCCATCACCCTGCGTAATAAAAAAATGGGAGGAAGAATGTTATGCACTTTACGACGAAGAAGATGGCCATTGCGGCCATCGTTGGCGCGGCCTATGCGGCCTTGACCATGGCGCTCGCGCCAATCAGCTATGGACCGATCCAAATGCGGGTCTCGGAGGTGCTCTGCATCCTTCCGTTTTTTCTGCCCTGCACCACTTGGGGCCTGTTCATTGGCTGCGCGATTTCCAATTTAATCAGCGCCGCGGGCATCTGGGACGTCATCTTCGGCTCGCTGGCCACGCTCTGCGCATGCCTGTGCGTTCAGGCGCTCGGACAGCGGGGCAGAAACGCATCCAGCTGGCCGCACATCATTCTTGCTATGCTCATGCCGGTGGCATGGAATGCTCTCATCGTCGGCGGCATGCTCACCTGGTCGCTCACGGACACGCCGCTGTTCCACTTCAGCAAGCAATTTTGGATTTTTGCCGGCGAGGTTGGTCTGGGCGAGCTGATTGTCATGTTTGTGCTGGGTATCCCGCTGCTGAAGCTGCTGGAGCACAGCAAGTTTTTCCGCATGCGGATTGCGGAAGCTTAAATCATCTTAACGTCGGGCAAATTCTCTGCCCGGCGTTGCTTTTTGTCAGGCGCTATGATACACTGATAGACTGGATGAAAGGGGGGATATCATGCTCGAAAAGCTCAAACAGGTTGAGGCGCGCTATGCCGAAATCGAGGCCAAGCTCGCCGATCCCGCATGGTATTCCGATCCGGAACAGATCCAGAAGCTCTACCGCGAGCAGCGCGAGCTGCAGAGCGTGGTCGAGAGCTACCGCGCCTGGCAGCGCGCCGGGGCAGATTTTGAGCAGGCGAAGGCGCTTCTGGGCGATCCGGAGCTCGGCGAGATGGCAAAGGAAGAGCTTGCGGACGCGAAGGAGCGCATTTCCCGTCTGGAGCAAGAGCTTCGCGTTTTGCTCCTGCCGAAGGATCCGAATGACGAGAAGAACGTGATCTTGGAGATTCGCGGCGGCGTCGGCGGGGAGGAATCGGCCCTCTTCGCGCACAGCCTCTTTCGCATGTACAGCATGTATGCCGAGCGCCGCGGCTGGAAGATCGAGATCGCGAATCTCAATGAGACCGAGCTCGGCGGCGTCAAGGAGGTCAGCGCCATCATCGAGGGCGCGGGCGCCTATTCGCGCCTGAAGTTTGAAAGCGGTGTCCACCGCGTGCAGCGCGTGCCGGAAACAGAGGCGGGCGGGCGCATCCACACCAGCACCGTCACGGTCGCGGTTCTGCCCGAGCAGGATGAGGTGACCTTCCGGCTCGACCCGAAGGACCTGCAGATCGACACCTTCCGCTCCAGCGGCGCCGGCGGACAGCACGTCAATAAGACCGAGAGCGCCATCCGCATCACGCACCTGCCCACCGGCACGGTGGTGGAGTGCCAGGATGAGCGAAGTCAATATAAGAACAAGGACCGCGCCATGAAAATTCTCGCCTCGCGGCTCTATGCCGCCGAGCAGGAAAAGCAGGCCAGCGCCATCGCCGCCGAGCGCCGCAGCCAGGTCGGCACCGGCATGCGCAACGAGCGCATCCGTACCTATAACTTCCCGCAGGGCAGGGTGACGGACCACCGCATCGGCCTGACGCTGTATAAGATCGATCAGATCATGAACGGCGATCTGGACGAGATCATGGACGGGCTGATTACAGCCGATCAGGCGGAGAAGCTCAAGGCCTCCGCGGAGGAAGCATGAATACCAAACGCATCACCACAGAGTTCGGCGAAGCCGCCGCTCTTTTGAAAGACGGTAAACTCGTCGCAGTTCCGACCGAAACGGTCTATGGCCTCGCCGGAAACGGGCTGGACGTCGCCGCCGTCGAGCAGATCTATGAGGTGAAGGGCAGACCGACGGTCAAGCCCCTGTCCCTGATGGTGCCCGGCAAGGAAGCCATCGACCGCGTCTGCGTCGATGTGCCGCCCGCGGCCTTCGCGCTCGCCGAGCACTTCTGGCCCGGTCCGCTCACGATCGTGCTGAAAGCAAAGCCCGTCGTGCCCGAGATTGTGCGGGCAGGGGGGAGCACCGTGGGGCTGCGCTGCCCCGATCACCCCGCCACGCTCGAGACGCTGCGTCTCGCGGGCGTCCCGTTTGCCGCCCCGTCGGCCAATCCCTCCGGCGCGCCGAGCCCGAAGACCGCGGACGAGGTGCTGCGGTACTTCGACGGGCAGATTGCCGCCGTGATCGACGGCGGAAAGTGCGGCATCGGCACGGAGTCCACGATCGTCGACCTCTCGCAGACGCCGTACCGCATCCTGCGCCAGGGCGCTCTGCCGGAGGAGCAGGTCTGGAAGGCCTTAGCAGATGATATGACGATCATTGGCGTCACGGGCGGCACCGGCTGCGGCAAAACCACCGCGCTGAACGCCTTTGCAGAGCGCGGCGCGCTTGTACTGGATTGCGACGCGATCTATCACGAGCTGCTCGACACAAGCGAAGAACTGCTCTCGGAGATCGAAGCGCGCTTTCCCGGCGTGGTCGAAAACGGCAGACTCGAGCGAAAGCGCCTCGGCGCGATCGTGTTTCAGGACGCTGCTGCGCTGGATGATCTCAACGCGATCACGCACCGCTATATCCATGATGCGCTGCAGCAGCGCCTCGCCGACTTTGCCCGCTCCGGCGGCAGGGCGGCCGTGATCGACGCCGTCGCGCTCATTGAGAGCGGAATCGGGAAGCTGTGCGGCGTGATCGTCGGCGTGACCGCGCCGAGGGAGGAACGCATCCGCCGCATCATGGCGCGCGAGGGCATCCCGGAGAATTACGCCGTCGCCCGTGTCGACGCGCAGAAATCAGACGAATGGTACGCAGAGCACTGCGATCAGATATTGGACAATTCCGGCACGCTCGCCGATTTTGAGGCGAAGTGCCGAATGCTGAGTATGGAGGTAATCAAATGAGTGAGAACAATTGGAGAGAGAGCCTGTTCTATGACCAGAAAAACGGTTATGACCTGATCGACGCCGAGGAGACGAAGCTGGTCTATGCCTACTGCGAGGGCTACAAGCGCTTCATGGACGCCGCGCGCACCGAGCGCGAGGCCGTCAAGACCGGCATCGAACTTGCCGAAGCCGAGGGCTTTGTGCCCTTCGTTCCCGGCATGGCGCTCAAGGCTGGCGACAAGGTCTATTTCAACAACCGCGGCAAGTCTCTCATCCTTGCGGTCATCGGCAAAAAGCCCTTGAGCGAGGGCTGCGTGATTGCCGGCGCGCATGTGGATTCCCCGCGCCTTGATCTCAAGCAGCTGCCGCTGTTTGAAGACACCGAGATGGCGTTCTTCAAAACGCATTATTACGGCGGCATCAAGAAGTACCAGTGGGTTACGATCCCGCTCGAGCTGCACGGCGTCGTCGCGCTCAAAAACGGCGACGTGATCGACGTGGTCATCGGCCGTGATCCCGAGGATCCGCAGTTTGTCATCACCGACCTGCTGCCGCACCTCGCCGCCGATCAGATGAAGAAGACCATGGCCGAGGGCGTCAAGGCCGAGGCGCTGAACATTCTCATCGGCAGCGTGCCGTATGACGACGAGGGCAAGGACCGCGTCAAGCTCGCGGTGCTCTCCCTTCTGCATGATGATTACGGCATCACTGAGGAAGACTTCCTGTCCGCCGAACTCACCGCCGTGCCCGCCTTCCAGAGCCGCGATATCGGCTTTGACCGCAGCTTCATCGGCGCCTACGGCCATGACGACCGCGTCTGCGCCTATGCCGAGCTGCGCGCCATCCTCGATCTCGACGTGCCGGAGCGCACCGCCGTGTGCATCCTGGCCGACAAGGAGGAGATCGGCTCCGAGGGCGTCTCCGGCATGCAGTCGCAGGCGTTCGATACCTTCATGGCCGACCTCTGCGAGACGCAGGGCGTGGCGCTGCGCCGCTGCTTTGAAAAGAGCTTCTGCCTCTCGGCCGACGTCTGCAACGCGTTTGACCCCAACTATCCCGAGGTCAGCGAAAAGCGCAACGAGGCCAAGGTCAACTACGGCATGGGCATCTGCAAATACACCGGCGCGCGCGGCAAGTCCGGCACGAGCGACGCCTCTGCCGAGATCGTGGCGCACCTGCGCCGCCTGTTCGCGGACGCGGGCGTTGTCTGGCAGATGTGCGAGCTCGGCAAGGTCGATCAGGGCGGCGGCGGCACGATCGCGAAGTTCATGGCCAACCGCAATATCGACACCATCGACGCGGGTGTTCCCGTGCTGAGCATGCACGCGCCGTTTGAGACCGTTTCCAAGTTCGACTGCTGGATGACCTACAAGGGCGTCCTCGCGGCGTATCAGGAAAAGGCGTAAATCGCACCAATTGCACAGAAAAGCGGGTGATACTCACCCGCTTTTTTACTTGTCCTTTTTAAATATTTGTGCTATGATAAGCATTCGAGGTTACATAATTCATATGCGATCCCGAATATTCGCTCTTTTCGGAGGTATTTATCAGTGTCCATTCTGAATGCGATCATTCTCGGTCTGGTGCAGGGCATTGCGGAGTTCCTGCCCATTTCCAGCTCCGGACACCTGTCCGTGCTGCAGAATCTGTTTCATATGTCCACCACGGAGCAGGGTCATCTGTTCTTTGACGTCATGCTCCATTTCGGCACGCTCATCTCGATCTTCATCGTCTACTGGCAGGATATCGTGCAGATGGTGCGTGAGCTGATCTGGTTCTTCCAGGGCAAGGGCCTTCGCACCGGCAAGGGTCCGGATCGCCGTCCGCTTCCGATGGCGCGCCTCGTGCTCATGATCATCTTCGCCACGCTGCCGCTCGTGCTGGTTTTCCCGATCAAGGATAAGGTCGAGGAGCTCTATTACCACACGATCGCCATCGGTCTGTTTTTCCTGCTCACGGGCTGCATTCTCTTTATCTCGGACCGCATGCCGCAGGGCAAGCGCACCGAGCGCAGCATGACCGTAAAGGACGCGCTCATCATCGGCCTGTGCCAGTGCGTTGCCACGATCCCGGGCATTTCCCGCTCCGGCAGCACGATTACCGCCGGCATGGCGCGCGGACTCGATCGCGATTTCGCCGTCAAGTTCTCGTTCATGATGTCGATTCCCGCCGTCGCGGGCTCGACGCTTCTGACGCTCATTGACGCCGTCAAGACCGGCATCGACGCGTCTCTCATTCCCGCGTATCTGATCGGCACCGTGGTCGCCGCCGTCGTCGGCGTGTTTGCGATCCGTCTGGTCAAGCGCATCACCAGCCAGGGCAAGTTCGGCCGCTTCTGCTATTACATGTGGGGCGCCGGCGTTCTCACGATCGTGCTCTCGCTGCTGTTCTGATTCTCGTAAAAGGAGTTTTTTATGGCGAACACCGGTTCTTCACAAAAGAAAAAGTCCGCCTCCGCCGCCAAGAAGGCAGCGCCGAAGGGCGCGCCGACCAAGGCCAGAAAGCCCGCTGCCAAGAAGGCACCTCCGCAGCCCGAACCGCGTCAGGCCGTGCCGACCATGTGGATCTATGCCGGCATTCTGATGCTGATTGCCGTGCTCGCGCTCGTCGGCTTCTTCCTCGACCCCAGAGGGGAGGATGGCTTCGTCATCCGCTATCTGCGCATGGGCCTCATGGGCATCCTTGGCTATGGCTACTGGATTTTCCCCTTCGCGCTCGGCATTCTCAGTTGGATTCTTGTTTCCGCGAATCGGGAGGCGGTGGTTTTCCGCGGCGTGTGCGCGGCACTGCTGCCGTTTCTGCTCGGCGCGGCGCTCCATCTGATCCTCTGCAAGTCCGCCTTCACGCAGGGCGACGTCTATGCGATCATCAAGGAGCTCTATACCGGCGGCCTTGAAGGGGAGACCGGCGGCGTGCTCGCCGGCGGCCTCGGCATGCTGCTGCAGGCGGCGCTGAGCAAATACGCAGCGGCCCCGCTGCTGCTGCTGGCCTTCCTCTATGCGCTGCTTCGCTGCTTCCATGTCACTGTGCAGAAGATCTTTGAATATCTGCAGGAGCGCAGCGACGCAAAGTATTATCCCGCGGAGCTCGATGAGGAGGACGATCCGTTCTTCGAGCTCGAGCAGGCGGATCTTCAGCCCGTGCGCCGCAAGCCCGCGCGCACCGCGCGTCCTCAGCCCAAGCCCGTGCGTCAGCGTGAGCTTCCGGCCGAGACGCCTGCGCGGAAGGAAGTCGCATCGACGGCGCGCCTGCGTCAGCCGAAGGTGACTTATGATATCAACATGGACGACGAGCCCTCCCGTCCGAAGGCGCCCGCTGTCAAGGATACGAGCAAGGTCAAGCCCCTCTCCGTCGAGGAGGCCGCGGATCTCGCGGGTGTGGAGCTCGTGGATTCCAAGCAGGGCGAGGCTGTCAGTGCCGCTGGCAAGAGCGGCAAGAAGGCCGCGGCTGAGGCCGTTCAGGCGGAGACGGCCGCTATCACCGCCGCCATTGAGAACGAAGGCGAGCACGCGGCGTATCAGTACCCGCCCGTGACCATTCTCCAGCCCGGCACGCGCAGCAAGGCCGACGCCACGGAGGAAGTCAGCTTCAACCGCGACCGTCTGGAGACGGCGCTGCAGAGCTTCGGCGTAAACGCCAGCATCCGCGATATTACGCGCGGCCCCACGGTCACGCGCTATGATCTCGAGCTCGAGGCCGGCGTGAAGCTCAATAAGATCA
>JAZPZZ010000212.1:0-14523 GCA_045544935.1 Oscillospiraceae bacterium
GGCCCCTCCGGCTCCGGCAAATCGACCCTGCTCAACATCATCGGCGGCATCGAGTCAGCGGACAGCGGGTCCATCCTGCTCGACGGAAAGCCCCTCGAGGCGCTCGGCGACCGCGCGCTCACGCGCTACCGCCGCGAGCACCTCGGCTATGTCTTTCAGGCCTATCACCTCGTGCCGAATCTCACCGTGCGCGAGAATATTGAGGTCGGGGCCTATCTCTCGAGCCATCCGCTGAACGTGGATGAACTCCTGCGCCTGCTCGGCCTCTGGGAGCACCGCGACAAGCTGCCGAACCAGCTCTCCGGCGGCCAGCAGCAGCGCACGGCCATCGGCCGCGCCATCGTGAAGGCGCCGGACATTCTCCTCTGCGACGAGCCGACCGGCGCGCTGGACTATGCCACGAGCAAGGAGATCCTGCAGCTCATTGAGGACGTGAACCTGCGCTACGGCTGCACGGTCCTGCTCGTGACGCACAACGCGGCCTTAAAGCCCATGGCCGACCGCGTCATCCGCCTGCGCGACGGCGCGATTCGTGACGACGAGCGGCACGATGCGCGCGTGCATGCGGCCGATCTTGCGTGGTGACCGCCATGAGAGATCCGCTCAGACGCCGCCTGCTCCGCTCGCTGCGCGAGGACTGGGGCAAATACACCGCGCTCTTTCTCTTCCTGTTCGTCCTCATCAGCTTCACCTCCGGCTACTTCGTTGCCGACGGCAGCATGAAGCGCGCCTACGACGAGAGCTTTGAAAAATACAGCATCGAGGACGGCCACTTCACCGTCAAGGCCCCGCTTACCGAAGAACAGATCCAAAAGCTCGAGCAGGACAGGAACGTCACCATTGCGCCGCTGGATTATATTGACCGCGAGACGGAGGCGGGGCACACCGTCCGCTTTTACCGCCCGCGCGACGAGATGAACCGGCTCGATATCATGGACGGCCGCCTGCCCGAGACGGCGGGGGAGATCATCATCGACCGGCTCTATGCCGAAAATAACGGCATCGCCGTCGGAGACGCCTTCCGCGTCGACGGCGCGGACTACACCGTGACGGGCGTCGCCGCCTTCTCGGACTACAGCGCGCTCTTTAAAAGCAACAACGACATGATGTTTGACGCCAACAAATTCACCGTCGCCGTCGTGACGGACGAGACCTTCGACGCCCTCGGCGACGTCGGCCTGCAGCACAACTATGCCTGGCGCTGGAACGACGATCTCACCGCGTCCGAAGCGCGCACCGCGTCGACCGGCCTCATGGGCGCGGTCTACCGCACGGCGGAGCTCACGGTCTTTCTCCCGCAGTACCGCAATCAGGCCATCATCTTCACCGGCGACGACATGGGCGGCGACTACGCCATGTTCCAGGCGCTCATTTACATCGTCATGGTCATTCTGGCCTTCATCTTCGCCGTCACGACGCGCAGCACCATCGAGCGCGAGGCCGGCACCGTCGGCACGCTCCGCGCGAGCGGCTATACGCGCTTTGAGCTCCTGCGCCACTATCTCACGCTGCCGCTGCTCGGAACCCTCACCGCCGCCGTGCTCGGCAACGTCGTGGGCTACGCGTGGATGAAGAAGATCACCACCGGCATGTACTACCACAGCTATTCGCTCCCGACGTACCAAACCGTCTGGAACGGGGAGGCCTTCGTCCTCACGACGGTCATCCCGCTTATCATCATCGCCGTCGTCACGTCGCTCGTCCTCTGGCGGACGCTCAGTCTTCCGCCGCTGCAGTTTCTGCGCGGCGAGCTGCGCGCGGAGAAAAAGCAGAGCGTGCTCAAGCTGCGCCGCGGCCCGTTTCTCAGCCGCTTCGGCGTCCGCATCCTGCTGCAGAATTTCCCGGCCTACGCCATTCTTGCGCTCGGCATCCTCTTTGCGAGTGTGCTGCTCATGTTCGGCTGCATGTTCTCGCCGCTCCTGCGGCACTTCAACGACACCGTCGTGGAATCGAACTTCGCGGCGTATCAGTACGTCCTCACCGAGGAGGCGGAGACCACCGTGCCCGGTGCGGAGAAATACTGCGTCACCTCCCTGCAGAACAACAAAAAGGAGAACATTACGATCTACGGCGTCCAGCCTGGGTCGAGGTTCATCCCCGCCGTGCAGGACACGGCGCTCATTTCCGACGGGTATCAGCTCAAGTACGGCTTTGAGCCGGGCGATACGCTCTATCTGCGCGAGCAGTTCGCCCCGTCGAATTATTATCCCGTCACGATCGGCGGCACGATCGACTATCCCGCGTCGCTGAGCATCTTCCTGCCGATCGACCAGTTCCGGTCGCTCTTCGAGCTGCCGGAGGACTACTTCAACGGCTACTTCTCCGATGAAAAGCTCGATGATCTCGATGCGCACGCCGTTGCCACGGTCGTCACGCAGTCGGATCTCACCGTCATCGCCGACCAGCTCGAGGACTCCATGGGACGCATCTTCCCGCTCTTCGGCGGCTTCGCGGTGGTGCTCTATGTGCTGATGATGTATCTGCTCAGCAAGATGATCCTCGAGCGCAACGCGCGCACCATCTCGCTTCTCAAGATTCTCGGCTATACCGACGCCGAGGCGGGCAGGCTCTTTCACCGCGCCACGACGATCGTGGTGCTCGCGAGCATTCTCCTCGCGCTCCCGATCTCCTATTGGCTCATCAAGATCATCTACCGCGCCGTCATGATGGAGTATCCCGGCTGGCTCACGCTGTGGATCGCGCCGTGGATCTGGCCGTTCATGGTGCTGCTCGGCCTCGGCTGCTGGGTCGCCGTCATGCTGCTGCAGCGCCGCACCATCCGCCGCATCCCCATGGGCGAGGTGCTCAAGAATCAGGAATGACCGGAAAGGAGGACGAAACATGCCGCCCAAACAGCCCAAGTCCGTCCGCGCGCACGCGGCGCTCGCCGCCGCCGTTCAGGAGTATCTCGACGCGCACCCGGAGCGCCGCGTCATCCTCGCGGAGCTCGAGACGGTCTTCCACGTCTCCGGCACGCAGATCAAATCCGCCTACCGCGAGACCTTCGGCGCGAGCCTCTATGCCGACACGAAGCGGCGCAAGATGCTCGCCGCCGCCGAGGCCCTGCGCCATACCGACCGCACCGTTCTGGAGATCGCGGGCAGCCTCGGCTATGACAACGCCAGCAAATTCGCCGCCGCCTTCCGCAGCGTCATGGGCGTCTCGCCGACGGAATACCGCCAGACCGAAACAGAACCGTAGGGGCGATTCACGAATCGCCCGCATGCACCGGCGAAGCCATTCAAACGCCGCAGGGGAGGGGCTTGCCCCTCCCGTTTTTCAAATTAGTCCGAATGGAGCAGATAAACGCATCTCCTTCCTGTACAATACAGTTAGCCTATGATAACTCCTACCGAGATCATAGCATTTATTTCGACCAATGGTTAGCAAAAGCTAACTTATGAAAGGAGCATTTTTATGAGCGTGGTGATTCTGGGCGGAAACGAATGTATGGTGCGCGAATATAAAGAGCTGTGCAGGGAATACCAATGCAAAGCGAAGGTCTATCCGAAGATGAGCAATGCCATGAAGAACTTGGGCAGTCCCGATCTGCTCGTCATGTTCACCGGCACCATGAGCCATAAGATGCTCCGCAGCGCGCTCAACGAGACCAAGGGCTCGCGCACGCGCGTGGTCCGCTCGCACACGAGCTCCATGGCGGCCCTTCGCAGCATCCTCGAGGAACACGCAAGCTAAGGAGAACGCACCATGTCTGACGAATTGATCCTCCGGCAGGCCTCGCCCACGCTGGCCGGGCTCAAAACCGGAAGCCTCTTCACCGTTCCTTACCGCACGGAGGCAGAGCTTCGCGCCGACGTCGCGGAGATGAACCGCCGGCTCGCGCCGAAGGGCGTTTCCCTGCGTGTGCTGCGCGTGCGGCGGCGGGCGCTGCTGTATCTCTACCGCCCGAGCTATCTCAGCCGCGACTTTTCGCAGGCCGAGACGGCGCAGCTGCTGCGGCAGTTCGGCTATGCCGCCGACGACGCCGAGCAGTGCCTCGAGCGGCTCGGCGAGCGTATTTTGAGCGGCGGCGAGTTTCCGCATGAGATCGGGCTCTTTCTCGGCTATCCCGCCGAGGACGTGCGCGGCTTCATCGAGGAGAAGGACGCTTACAAATGCGTCGGCGCGTGGAAGGTCTACGGCGACGTCGAGCGCGCGCAAAAGCGCTTCACCCAGTTTGAAAAATGTACCGCTACCTACTGCAAGCTCTATCGCAGCGGCAACAGCATCGAACGGCTCACGGTGCAGTCGTGAGCAGGAAAGGAAGGTTCTTTTTATGAGTAAAATCGCAGTCATCTACTGGTCCGGCACCGGCAACACCGAGACCATGGCAAAGGCCGTCGCGCAGGGCGCGAGAGGGAAGGGCGCAGGCGCCGATCTCCTCACGCCGGACGCTGTTTCCCCCTCCGCACTCTCCGCCTATACCGGCGTCGCCCTCGGCTGCCCGGCCATGGGCGCCGAGACGCTCGAGGAGGACGAATTCGAGCCCATGTTCCAGAGCATCAAGTCCGCGCTCGCGGGCAAGAAGGTCGCGCTCTTCGGCTCCTACGGCTGGGGCGGCGGCGAGTGGATGCAGAACTGGGAGCAGGACTGCGCCGCTGCCGGCGTCTCCCTCGCGTGCGAGAGCGTCATCTGCAACGAGGCCCCCGAGGACGACACGATCAACGCCTGCAAGGCCCTCGGCGCCGCGCTGGTATAACTTGATTTGATTTTTTTACTCCTTCATATCCCTCCCCTGAAACCGGACGCGGTGCTGCCTGCACCGCGTCCATTGTCATTTGACAACTGACAGCTCTATCCCTTATACTACCCACGGAAGGGAAGGGATGTTATGTCCAGACAAATGATCTTCGGAATCTTTCTGCTCCTCATCGGCGTGATCGGGCTGATCGTCGGCCTCGTCACGGGCCACTTCGCCGATTCCCCCGGCCAGACGGCGCTCTACATCCTGCCGGTGGTCCTCGGAGTCATCATGCTGATTGTGGATCGGACATCCAGATAAAAAGAGTGCCCGACTGTGTCGGGCACTCTTTTTAGACTCGCGCTTATCGCGCAGGGCTTTGCCCTGCTTGGTCGGCGCGAGGGGCGAGCGTCGCGCTCGCCCGAGGGAGTTTTTCCACCGCACATGTCGCTGGAAAAACGGATTTGTATGGATTCGCGGCATTCGAGCAGCGAACTCTGCGAGGCTTTTCTGCAGCGTTCAAAGTGAACTGTAGGGCGGGGACCTGTGCCCCGCCGTCCTCTTGTCACGAAACAAACTGATACACCGTGAACGCTGCGTAGATGCACAGCAGCAAGATGCCCTGCCAGCGCTTGAGCCTGCCCGTTTTCAGCGCGGGCAGGCACAGGATTGCCATGACGAGAAGCATCAGCGGCAGATCGATGACGAGGCTGGAGTTGAGCCCGCCCGGCAGGAGCTTTTCCGCGGGGAGCGCAAAGGGCGAAATGGTGATCGCGGCGCCGCTCACCAGCACGATGTTAAACAGGTTCGCGCCGATCACATTGCCCAGCGACAGCGCGCCGTGTCCCTTCACGAGGCTCGTGATCGCGGTGATCAGCTCCGGCAGGCTCGTGCCGAGCGCGACCATCGTGAGCCCGATGACGGAGTCGGGCACGCCCAGCGCGGCTGCAATTTTTGTGCCGTTATCGACCAGAAGCCGCGCGCCGAAGGCGATCGCGACCGCGCCGATGAGCAGCATCAGCAGCTCGTAGGCCACGGATTTTTCGCTCTCTCCGGCGTCGTCTTCTCCGCTCTCCTCCGCAAGCTCCGGATGCTTTTTCATCTGCACGACAGTGACGATCATATAGAGCACGAACACCGCAAGATAGGCGATGCCCATCCACCGCTGAAAGCCGCCGACGGTCCATGCGATCACGGCATAGGAGATCGCGGCGGCAAAGAAGAAGGCGGTCGGCAGCGAAAACGACTTCGGGTTCACCTTGCCCGGCTTGATCGCCACGGTGAGCGCCGCGATGAGGCTCGTGTTGCAGATGATCGAGCCGATGGCGTTGCCGTAGCTGATGCCGGCGTTGCCCTCCAGGGCCGCCTGGCTGGAGACCATCACCTCTGGCAGCGTCGTGCCGATGGAGACCACGGTCGCGCCGATCAGAAGCTCAGGCAGATGAAACCTGCGAGCGATGCCGACCGACCCGTCGACGAACCAGTCGCCGCCCTTGATCAGCAGCGCAAAACCCAACAGAAATAACAGTACAGGTACCAGCATATTTTTTCCTCCTCATTGCGAATAAAAAAGACCTTTGCCGATGGATATGGTAATCCCTCGGCAAAAGTCTTGCACTCTTTCAACATGGAAACGGGCTTAGGCTGACGGGAAACGAACTCGCACCGCCTCACAACAACCCTTTTGGGCGCTTTTCGACTTGTTGTCCTTGCCTTGCGTCAGCAAGGCTTCGTCCGCCGCGGCGAAAATCCCTCCAAAAGTGTTTGCTGTGAGGTGCGAAGCAGTTTTTGCGGAGCAGATTTTCGCTCAGGCAATGAAAAGCCCGAAGCGAATCCTTGACGGATTTGCAAGGGATATGAAGCAGCATGGGCGGAAATCTGCCCGCAAAAAACCGGCGCGGGTTCGTCTCCCGCCAGCCTGACGCCGTGTGTTGACGTCGCCATGTCACGCCCAATGGGCGCGGGCTACTCCCCTTTGCTTTTGCTATTGTAGCGGGAAAAGCCCGGTCTGTCAATGGGTAATCAAATATAAAACGTTTCGCCGTCCACCTCGACCTTGTACTGCTTGCCGAAGGCGGTGACGGTCGTCTTCGCGGGATACTTCGCCGCGAGGACCTGTTTTAAGACGGCCTGCTGGCGGTCTTTGTAGCCGGAGACGTCGTCGCTCGTGAACTTCACGCCGCCGAACATGGCGTTGAGGCGCGCGAGCGTCTCGCGCTGCTCCCAGGTGAGCTGGATGTTGTCGTCGCGCAGGAGGAAGACGTCCGGATCGTTCCAGAAGGCGCGGCCGTTCAGCTGCCGGCGGAAGACCGTGTTGCGCAGAGAGTTTTTCGTGCTCACGCGCTCGCGGTGAATGAGGCGCATGTGCGGCTTGTCGTCGAGATCGAGTCCCACGTCGCAGCCGATGCGGCAGTATTCCACCTTGCCGAAGGCCGCCGCGAGCGGCACACCGCAGCCGAGGATCTTCGCCTCCGGCACACATTCGCGGATGAAGTCCATGGCGTCAAACATGATCATGCCGCGCGTGCGCTCGGCCGTGGGCTTCAGGCAGACGCAGTAGAGAAAGTCGAGCTTTAACAGCTCAAAGCCCCATTCGCGCACCGCCGTCTGCAGGCAGGTTTTGATGTATTCGCGGGCGTCCGCGTTGTAGAGATCGAGCGCGTAGAACCCGCCCCAGTTGGCTCCGCAGGCGATCGGCTTTCCGTCCTCGCCGCGCAGCAGCCAGTCGGGGTGCTGCTTTGCAACCTTCGAGCCCTTCTGCGCGCTGAAGGGCGCCATCCAGAGCCCGGGCACCATGCCGCCCGCCTTCACGCGATCGGCGATGGGCTTGAGGCCGTTCGGGAAGGTCTTCTTTTTGATACTCAGCCAGTCGCCCACGGCGGTCTGGTAGCCGTCGTCGATCTGGAACACGTCAAAGTTCATCGGGCTTTTTTCCACCGCGGCGAGATTCTGGAGAATCTTCTCCTCGGAAATGTCCTGATAGAAGTTATACCAGCTCGTGTACCCCGTGATCGGCGGCACCTTCGGGCCGTCGATGCCCATGAGGGCAAACCACTTGTCGAAGATCTCCTGCTCCCTGCCCTTGAGAATGGCAAAGTGCAGCGCCTCGTAGGGCTCGCGGATGACGAGACCCTCGCAGTCGCGCCGCAGCTGCACATAGCGCTTCGGCGGGAAGATGCGCACCTCCGTAAAGCCCGGGCGCTCGTTGAGGGAGGCGAACATCGTGAAGTGCTCGCCCCGGCGCACGTAGCCGTAGGTCCAGCCGTGAAATTCGCCGAGCGAGCTGCTGTATTCCGCGAAGTCATAGTCGCCGTAGGCGCGCATGGCAAAGGCCTTCTGCACAAACTTCGGCATGCGGTTGTCGAGATTGCCCTCGCGCTCGCGGATCGTGTGCTCATGGCTGTCGGTCCAGGACTGATAGCCGTTGAGCATCACCACGTCGCTGGGCTTGAAGTCAAAGTCCGCCGCGGCCTTGACGTCGAGGAGCGTCACCGGCTCCTTCGGCGTGAGCACGAGACGGTGCACGCTGCCCTCCGCCGTCGCCTCACACAGAAGCTCCGGCGTCTCCTCGCGCGCGGTGAAGCAGATCAGCTTGTCGCGTCCGCCGGCGCGGTATCGAATCTCATAGGTCATGAGCGTATCCTCCTTTTTTGGCAACCGCTGAACAAATCGCGGCACACATCTTGCCGGCATCTTTTCCGTCTGGCTTTGCCTCAAAATCTTGAAATACACAAAGTATTCCTGCGGTTGTTCACCTTCGCCAGACGAAGAATCTGCACGGCAATCTGCGCACCTCGATTTATTCAGCGGTTACCTTGACAGAACTTGATGTAATAGAGTAGACTATTTAAATACAAGGTATCAAAAATCCAATGCAAAGTCAACAACCGACCAAGACTGTAAAAAAGAGGGAAGAAACATGATCGACAGAGCAAAGAGCATCTTCGGAAATCCCATTTCGGATAAGGACTATGCCAAGGCCGTCAAGGGCGCGGAGAACTACCGCAAGAAGTTCGGCGATGACCGCAAGGTCGTCTATACGCTCGCGGCCGAGCCGAACCGCGTGCTCGAGGCCTTCGGGGCCAAGAATCTCGTCATCGGCGGCGCGCCGTATCACTTCGGCGAGAAGGACGTCGTCATCGGCAACATCCGCATGGGCTTCGGCCATTACCGCATCAGCATGGCCATGGCCTCCGCCGCGAAGGCCCTGGGCTACACCCCCCTCTGGTTTGACCTCCACTCCTTCAAGGACACCACCTGCGGAAAGGTCATCCGCCATCAGAACGACCTCTACAGCCTCGGCTCCCGCCTGAGCCAGAAGTCGAAGCTCTTCAACATTTTCTGGGAGTATGAAAACAGCGAGGGCTTCCGCAAGCTCACCTATAACGCCGCCGACCAGAAGAAGGCCGAGCTCATGGCGCCCGTCGCCATGGCCCTGCCGAAGGACATCCCCTACGTCGCCACGCACGTCTGGCCGGCGCAGGCGGCCGTGCACGCGGGGCTCACGCACGTCGTGAACGCCATTCCCGACAACTGGCCCATGGGCCTGCACCTCGCCGAGGGCGCAAAGCACACCATCCAGACGCCCTCGAGCTTCCTCGGCTATAAATCCCTGCGCGGGATGGCGAAGCACCCGCTCAAGCCCATGCCGCAGGGCAGCCTCTATTTCACGGGCCATTACATTGACCACGAGCTCGTGCAGAACATCGAGCTCGACTGCGAGCGCCGTCTCTACCGCCTGCAGCAGGGCGCGCCGCGGCGCTATCTCATGACGGTCGGCGGCGCCGGCGCGCAGCTCGATCTCTTCATCGGCATGATCGAAAAGCTCCTGCCGGACATCCGTGCCGGTAAGGCCACGCTTCTCATGAACTTCGGCGACCACAAGAACGTCTTCGAGGCCATCTGCAAAAAGGTCCCGGCCTTCAAGCAGCTCGTGCAGACGCACTTTGACGACTATGCCGGCGCGCAGGCTTTCGCCGAGAACGCCATGCAGGGCAGCGTCGAGGGCATCCACGCGTTCTATGACGCGGACATCTTCGCCGCCGTGTATATCACGAACCTCCTCATGCGCTGCTCGGACGTGCTCATCACGAAGCCGAGCGAGCTGGCCTATTACCCGATTCCCAAGCTCATGATCCGCCGCGTCGGCGGCCACGAGGCGTGGGGCGCCATCCGCACGGCCGAGCTCGGCGACGGCACCTATGAATGCCGCACTATGCCGGAGATCGGCGCCATGCTCGATCTCATGACCAACGACGGCGAGGTGCTCTCCGCCATGTGCGAGGCCATCGTCACCGCAAAGAAGGCCGGCATCTACAACGGCGCCTACAACGTCATCAAGCTCGCTGTGGAAGGAAAATTCTGATGTACACACCCAAGGAAGTTGCGCAAAATTACTTAAACGCCTGTGAGACCAAGGCGCGCCTCCCGTTCGGGCGCATGTTCGTGCTCGCGATCCTCGCCGGCATGTTCATCGCCGTCGGCGGGCTCGCGGCGGGCGTCGGCTCCGCCACGGCCACGGGCTCGGCCGCCCGCCTCATCAGCGGCGCGGTCTTTCCGGCGGGCCTTGCGATGGTGCTCATCGCCGGCAGCGAGCTCTTTACCGGAAACTGCCTCATGATCATGGGCGTCCTTACGCGGCGCATCACGGTCGGCGGCATGCTTCGAAACTTTGTCGTCGTCTGGCTCGGCAACCTCGTCGGCGCCATGCTCGTCGCCTTCATCGCCGCCTTCGGCCACAGCTACGGCGCCTTTGGCGGCGCGCTCGCCGAGGCCGTCGTGAACACCGCCGCCGCGAAAACGTCGCTCTCGTTCGGCGATGCGTTTCTGCGCGGCGTGGGCTGCAATTTCCTCGTCTGCATCGCCGTCTGGATGGCGAACGCAGCCAAAACCGTCGGCGGCAAGATCGCCGGGCTCTATTTCCCGATCGCCGCCTTCGTCATCGCGGGCTTTGAGCACGTCGTCGCGAACATGTATTATATCCCCGCGGGGCTCTTTGCCGCCTCCATCCACGGCATCGAAGCCGAGGGCCTCACCTGGGGCGCCTTTGTGCTGAAAAATCTCGTCCCCGTCACGCTCGGCAACATGGTCGGAGGGATGGTCCTCGTCGGCTGCGCGGGATGGTATCTGTATCTGCGCGAGAACTGAACTTCCGCATCTAGACAATTTCCGCCGCACTGTGACTTTTGTTACAGTGCGGCGGTTTTTGTGGTGATACAATAATCTGTGCACAAGCGACAAAAACGGGTGGGTTGAATTGCCGCGATTAAACAATTTTGACCCATTCCGGTTGACGGGTGAAAGCGCGTGTGATACCATCGGCATGGTAGGGAGAAAGATAGGGGCAGTATGCCCCGGACAGGTAGGTAGAACAGCGTGAAAAAGATGTATGTCCTCATAGGCAACTACGGCAGCGGCAAGAGCGAGCTGGCGCTGAATTTTGCCTTTGAAGCGGCCAAGCATGGCAGAACCGAACTCATTGACCTCGATATGGTCAACACCTATTTCCGTCTCACGGAGCGCGGCAAGATGGTCAGCCAGAAGGAAATCCGTCTGGTCAGCCCGAACTTCGCCTGCTCCGGCATCGAAACCCTCTCCCTCCCGGCCGAAGTGCAGTCCGCCTTCGCCCTCGATTGGGACACCGTGGTTTTCGACGTGGGCGGAGACGCCGTCGGTTCCACCGCGCTTGGCCGCTATCATTCTGACTTCATGGAGCTCGGCCCCGATCAGCTCGAGGTGCTGAACGTCGTGAACATCCGCCGTCCTCTCGCGGGCACGGTGGAGAAGATCGCCAGGCTTCAGGAGGAGATGATGATCCACTCCCGCCTGAAGATCACCGGCATGATCAACAATACCAACCTCGCCAACATGACCACGCCCGCGGAGCTCCGCGACGGTTATGAGATGCTCCGCGAGGTCTCGGATCTCACGGGCATCCCCGTGGCGTACACTTCCGGCACGAAGGACCTGCTCGATCAGTTCCTCGCCGAGGGCCACGATCCGAAGTACATCGGCAAGCCCGTCCCGATCGACATTTACATGAAGCGCGACTGGGACAGCTATATCAGAAGTCTGTAATATCCCTTCGGGGTACAGAAATATTGGTAGGAATATCGCAAAAACAATAGGAAAAGAGGTAGCAACATGGCAAAATTCATTGGTATCGTGACAATCAATGAAAACCTTTGCAAAGGCTGCGGACTCTGCGCCCGTGCCTGCCCGAAGAAGATCATTGAATTGTCCAAGGAGAAGATCAACGCGAAGGGCTACCACCCCGCGACGGTCGTGCGTCCCGAGGAGTGCATCGCCTGCGCGTCCTGCGCGAAGACATGTCCTGACGCCGTCATCCGCGTTGAGAGAGAAGTAAAGGAGGAGCAGTAATTATGGCATTGCAGCTTATGAAGGGCAGCGAAGCGATTGCTGAGGCCGCCATCCGCGCCGGCGCTCGCTATTTCTTCGGCTATCCCATCACTCCGCAGACGGAGATTCCTGAGTACATGTCCGCCCGTATGCCCGAGGTCGGAGGCTGCTTCCTCCAGGCCGAGAGCGAGGTCGCGGCGATCAATATGATCTACGGCGCTGCCGGCACCGGCGCTCGCGCCATCACCTCCTCCTCCAGCCCCGGCGTCTCCCTGAAGCAGGAAGGCATCAGCTACTGCGCCGGCGCCCAGCTGCCCTGCGTGATTCTCAACGTCATGCGCGGCGGCCCCGGTCTGGGCAACATCCAGGCCTCTCAGGGCGACTACTTCCAGGGCGTCAAGGGCGGCGGCAACGGTGACTATCACCTGCTGACCTACGCTCCCGCCTCCGTGCAGGAAGCCATTGACATCATGATGTTCGCGTTCGACAAGGCCGAGCAGTATCGCGTGCCCGTCCTCTTCCTGGCCGACGGCACCATCGCCCAGATGATGGAGCCTGTCGAGATGCCCGAGATGGTCGACTTCAAGATCGATCCCGAGAAGAAGCCCTGGGCCTGCACCGGCTGGAAGCCCGGCGACGATCCGGAAAAGCGCGGCGTCATCAACTCCATCTACATCGACACCGAGTCCCTCTCCGTCCACAACGCTCGTCTGCAGAAGATCTATCGTGAGATCGAAGCCAACGAGAAGCAGTGGGAAGCCTACAAGACCGAGGATGCCGACATCGTCATCACCGCGTTCGGCACCGTTGCCCGTATCGCCAAGACCGCCGCTGACGAGCTCAGAGCGGAAGGCGTGAAGGTCGGCCTGTTCCGTCCCATCACCGTGTGGCCGTATCCCTACGAGGCGCTGCAGGAAGCCTGCGCCGGCGCCAAGGCCGTGCTCGACGTTGAGCTGAACGAAGGCCAGATGCTCGAGGACGTCAAGCTTGCGCTCAACGGCAGCAAGCCCGTTGACTTCTTCGGTCACCTCGGCAGCGAGATGCCGACCGTCGATGAGGTCAAGGCCAAGATCATGAGCATGAAGGAGGGTCTGTAATCATGGCAGAAGTCGTATTTGAAAAGACCAAATTGCTGACTGATAAGCAGTTCCACTATTGCCCCGGCTGCAACCACGGCATCATCCACCGCCTGGTCGCCGAGGTCATCGAAGAGATGAATCTGGACGGCAAGGTCATCGGCGTCGCGCCGGTCGGCTGCTCCGTCTTCGCGTATGACTACTTCAACTGCGATATGTATGAGGCCGCGCATGGCCGCGCCCCCGCTGTCGCCACCGGCGCCAAGCGCGTCGTCGGCAATGATCGCCTCGTCTTCACCTACCAGGGCGACGGCGACCTCGCTTCCATCGGTACCGCCGAGATCGTCCACGCTGCCCACCGCGGCGAGAAGATTTGCACGATCTTCGTCAACAACGCGATCTACGGCATGACCGGCGGCCAGATGGCCCCGACGACCCTCGTCGGCCAGAAGACCACCACCAGCCCGAAGGGCCGTGACGAGGCCTGGTGCGGCGCGCCCATCAAGGTTTCCGAGATGCTCGCCCAGATCCCCGGCTCCTACTACATCGAGCGCTGCGCGGTCAACACCACCGCCAACATCAACAAGACCAAGAAGGCCATTGCCAAGGCGTTCAAGTATCAGATGGAAGGCAAGGGCTTCTGCATGATCGAGGTCCTCTCCACCTGCCCGACGAACTGGGGCCTGAGCCCGGTCGAGGCCATGAAGTGGCTGGAAGAGAACATGATCCCCTACTATCCCCTCGGCGTTTACAAAGACAAGGAGGCTGAGTAATCATGACACAACAGTTCATTTTTGCCGGCTTCGGCGGCCAGGGTATGCTGCTGATCGGAAAATTCCTCGCCATGGCGTGCATGCTCGACGGCAAGCACGTTTCCTGGCTCCCGTCCTATGGTCCTGAGATGCGCGGCGGCACGGCCAACTGCTCCGTCACCGTGAGCGACGAGCCCATCGGCTCCCCGCTGGTCGACATGGCCGACTGCATCGTTGCCATGAACCGTCCCTCCCTCGATAAGTTCGAGGACAAGGTCAAGCCCGGCGGAGTTCTGGTTATCAACTCCTCCATCATCGACCGCAAGGCCGTGCGCGACGACATCAAGGTCGTCTACTGCGACGCCAACCGCATCGCGGAAGAAGTCGGCAACCCCAAGGGCGCGAACGTCGCGATCCTGGGTGCGCTGATGGCGAAGGCTCCCGTTGTCTCCGAAGACAAGATGAGCGACGCGATCCGCATCGAGCTCGGCGAGCGCAAGGCCAAGTTCCTCCCCGGCAACATGAAGGCTTATGCCGCCGGCATGGAAGACGCCAACAAGCAGTAAAAAACCTCAAAATAAGAGCTCGGCTATGCCGAGCTCTTATTTTGTATACTCGTGTTTATCGCACGGGGCGATGCCCCGTTTGGTCGACA
>JAZPZZ010000213.1:0-6001 GCA_045544935.1 Oscillospiraceae bacterium
CGCTTGGCCCCCGACTTGAGTTTGGTCCCGAGCTCGGCTGCACCCGCGCGCAGGTCGTCACCCTGATCTGGCGTCAGGAAGGCTCCCCGAAGGCCAAGGTCGCCGAGACCCCCTTCACCGATCTCGACAAGGACGCCTACTACTACGACGCGGTCGTCTGGGCCTATGAGGCGAAGGTGACCAAGGGCACCAGCGACACGACCTTCTCCCCCGACGACGTCGTGACCCGCGGTCAGTTCGTGACCCTGCTCGCCCGCAACGAGAACAAGGACGAGACCGTCACCGAGACTCCGTTCACCGACGTTGACGTGAGCATGTACTACGCCGGCCCCATCAAGTGGGCTGCCGAGAACGGCATCACCAACGGCCGCGGCGACAAGCTCTTCGCGCCCGATGACAGCTGCAAGCGCGTTGAGGTCGTCACCTTCCTGTATCGTTTCTACGAAGCTCCCCTGCCCACCGCAGCGGAGTAATTGGCTGAACAAGCATCCATTGATCTCAGAGGCTTCGGCCTCTGAGATTGCAAAATAAGCGAAGCGCAACAGCCGAGCCCGGAGTTCATAACTCGGCGCTCGGCTGTTGTTCTTTATATTTTTTCACAGGTGTAAGCAACAAGGAGGACAAGCATGAAAAAGCCTTCCCGCGCCGGATTGCGCCGGTTTTGGACCGCGCTGCTGGCGATCGTCATGGTGGTGGGTCTCTTCCCCGTGACGTCGCAGGCTGCCGTTCCGACCCAGCAGGCCGGTAAGTTCACCATCGTATCGCAGACGGATTTCGCTGTCTCTCCGGGAGTGACCGAAACCGATCTGCTGCTCAACACCACAAACGGCAATGAGCAGAACAAGGGCTTCCTTCTGGAGGTCGACCCCACCAACCCGAACGTCTCCCTGCGCTCCTGCTATAAGAACTACAGCGGCAGCGTCTGGGGCATGCAGACGTCCACGCTGCAGGCAGCCGCCGCAGAGAAGGCGCTCAAGCAGCAAAACGAGAACACAAACGTCGTTGGCGTGATCAACACCAGTTTCTTCAACATGAGCACCGGCGAGCCGAACGGTGCGCTTGTGATCAACGGCGTGAAATACCACGAGACGGTCCCCGGCTGGGGCTATTTCGCGGTGTATAAAGACGGGCACGTCGCCATTGACGACGGCTCCACCCCGCTTGGCGACGACGTGCTCGAGGCCACCAGCGGCCGCGAGCTGCTCGTCTGGAACGGCAATCTGATGGTCAGCCCGGACAACGACCCCGACCGTCTGCCCCGCGCGGCCATCGGCATCACCAAGGAGGGCAAGGTGCTCCTGTTCGTCAACGACGGACGGCAGGCGCCGGTCTCCGTGGGCATGTCGGTGCGTGAGCTGGCCGAGGCCATGCGCGACTTCGGCTGCGTCAATGCTCTGAATCTCGACGGCGGCGGCTCCGCCACGCTCATGAGTGAGCGCGAGGGCACGGGCGAGCTTTCGATCAAGAACAGCCCCTCCGACGGCTTTGAGCGCGCGGTCTCGAGCACGCTGCTCGTCGTCTCCACGGCGAAGCCGAGCGGCGAATTTGACCACGCCTCCCTCTCCCCCAACGGCGAATATTACACGCCGGGCAGCACCGTGGCCTTCGCGGCGCTGGGCGTGGACAGCGCGGGCGTGAGCGTCGATCTGCCCGAGGGCCTCACATGGGCGCTGGAAGACAGCTCCATGGGCTCGATCACGGCCGACCGCGGTCTCTTCACCTCCAGCGAGAAGACCGGCCCCGTCGTCGTGCTGCTCAAGCAGGGCGACAAGGTCGTAGGCAAAACGACCATCCACATTCAGGCCCCGGACAAGATCTCCTTCCTGAATGACTCCGTCAACCTGAAATACGGTCAGAAGAGCGATCTCGGTCTGACTGCCACCTATCAGGGCAACATTCTGAACATCAAGGACGGCGACATTCTCTGGACGCTGGAGAACGAGGAGGGCAACGGCCCGGTCGGCTCCTTCGTCGGCAATACCTTCGTCGCCTCTGCGAACAACGACGCGCGCAATCTCTCCGCGAGCGCCGTCGCCCGCGCCGCCTCCCGCTGGGATGACAGCGTGACGAACACGATTGCGGTCAGCGTCGGCAAGGAGCCGGTCGTCGTGCTTGACGGCGGCGAGCTCGACGAGGACGGCAACTACATCCTCGGCAAGGACTATAAGAACATCGCCTACGTCCACGCTGACGCCAACGGCGGCGGCCTGGCCTATGAGACGCACGCGGACGACCACGGCAACGTGGTGGTCGTGCACTACATCAACGGCAACGGCACCTCCCGCGGCGGCATCGCCTCCGCCGAGCAGGTGGACATCGACACCGGCAAGGTCCGCTTTGGCCAGAAGGCGCTGCGGCTGGACTATGACTTCCGCGACATCAACGGCATCGAGGGCGCGTGCGTCGGCTTCGACAGCGACTGGGAGATTCCCGGCTCGCCCACCGGCATCGGCTTCTGGTGCTATGCGCCGGAGAACACCCCGAACCTCTGGATCCGCATCCGCGTGCGCGACGGTTCCGGCGCGATCAAAACGATGAACTTCACCACGCAGGCCCAGAACGTCGGCTCCGACGGCGACGATACGCTCCTCAAGGAGTGGAACGTCGGTACCAAGGGCGGCATCAACTGGGTCGGCTGGAAGTATATTGAGTGCGATCTGAGCTCTGTGCCCGGCCCGATCACCCTGCTGGGCGGCGAGACGATCCGCATCATGGACACGAACGGCGGTCAGGGCGACATGGGCCGCTGGATCTGCCAGAAGGACGACACCGGCACCGTGGTTTACGGCCCGACCTTCCTCGGTGATCCGAACAACCCCGCCGACCCCAAGCCCGGCCATCAGAAGGGCTATCTCTACATTGACAACCTGCAGCTGGTTTACGGCACGAACAACGCCGATATCGACAATCCCGTCATCAAGCTCCTGCAGGCCGGTCCCTCGCTCGACACGGCGGTCGATCTCGCCGGTGACGGCAGCACCGTCATTGAGAGCAACGACGTGACCTTCTATTCCGAGTTCAAGGACGTGGAGAACGAGAACACCTCCGGTCTGGACTTCGGCTATCTCTATCTCGACGGCAAAAACATGTCCGAGAACCCGAACTTCGTCGCCGACATGAACGACGGCAAGCTCGTGCTCAACGCCATGAAGCTCGCCAACGGCACGCACACCGTCAAAATTCTCGTCCATGACCAGTACGGCAACGAGGCCGCCGTCACCCGCACCTTCACCGTGAAGGGCAATGACGACACGCTCACGAGCGTGAATCTCGAGCCGCTGAACGACGAGGCGCCCCTCGGCGGCACTTATCAGATCGCCCTGAACACCAACAAGCTCGAGGACGTGCAGTCCGTCAGCATCGAAATGCCGCTGGCAAACGCCGTGGTTGACACGATCGACTGGACGAAGGACTACCGCGACAGCAGCTACGCCGTGGAAAACGGCGTGCTGAAGATCCAGGCGGTCCGCGCGGACGGCGCCGCCTCCAGGGGCGAGGGCACGATCGGCACGATCAGGCTGAGCGTTCCGAAGGACCTCAAGTCCGGCAGCTTCCTCACCTACTCCGTCACGGACGGCACCGTGACCTATGCCTCCGAGAAGGACGACAACGTGGTCAACACCTTCGCCCTGCCCGCGACGCGCATTCCCGTATCGGCCGCCTATCAGATTGAGCTCGGCGTCTGCTTTGAGGGCGCGGACGGCTCTGAAATGACCGTAAAGGACGCCGGCGGCAAGCCCGCCAAGTACGTGGCCGTCTATCTCATGAAGGACGGCGGCGACCAGAAGCTCGGCACGACCGACAAAAACGGCAAGCTCGCGACCGACGTGCTCGTGACGCTCGAGCAGTTTACGGTCTATGCCAGCGGCAAGGCCGGCTACTCCTTCCCCACGAACGGCTACCGCCTGCCCGCTGCCGGCTCTGCCGACGGCAAGCCCTATTACATCCTCGAGAACGCCACGAAGGACGCCTTCTCCACGAAGTCCATCTCCTGGATGGCGAACCCCGCCGCGGCCGAGGAGAACGCCGTGATCGAATACGCGCTCAAGAGCGAGTATGATCAGACCGGCAAGTTCACCGGCAGCGTGAACGGAACGTGCGTGCTGCGCGGCTTTGACGACGCGTCCGCGCTGCTCAACAACGTCATGATCACCGGCCTGGAGGTCAACACCGAGTACGCCTACCGCGTGGGCGACGGCAAAATCTGGTCGGACGTGCGCACGTTCAACACGATCGACAACGACGTGGACGCTACAACGAAGATCTTCGTCCTCGGCGATACGCAGACGGCCGTCGGCGAGACGGACAACATCAACGCCATCAACCACTTCCTCAATGAGGAGAACGGTCTGCACGACTTCACCCTGGGCATCCAGCTCGGCGACGCGGTGGAGGAGCCCACGCAGTATCACTCCTGGCAGGGCTTCCTTGGCGCGATGGAGGTCGAGGACGGCGCCTTCGCGCACACCGACATGCTCCACGTCATCGGCAATCACGAGCAGTTCGGCGATCCCGCCGCGATCGCGGCAAACGCCGTTTTCGGCATGGACCCGAACACCACGTATTACTCCGTGACCTACGGCAACGTCTATGTGGCGACGATCGACTTCTCCATGCTGGAGGAGGACGTTCAGACGGCGGCCGACTGGCTTAAAAAGGACGCCGCCGAGAGCGACGCGCCGTGGAAGATCCTCGTGCTGCACCAGCCTCCCTACTACACGAACCCCGAAGGCGGCAGCAGCGCGCTGCACGACATTCTCCCCGCCGTGCTCGATGAGGTCGGCATCGACTTCGTCTTCTCCGGCCACGACCACTCCTACGCCAGAACGGAGCCGATGATCGGCGGCAAGCCGACCGGCAATCCGAATGAGGGCACCTACTACTTCATCTGCGGCTCCACGGGCGAGAAATCCTATCCCGTGGTGAACAACCCCGACTTCCACTTTGTGCAGGCGCAGAAGGACTACAACGCCATCTTCCTCGGCATTGAGGCCACGGACAACGTCATCGACGTGAACGTCTATGATCTCACGCCCGGCGCGGCCGAGCCCTACGCGATCATCGACACGGTCCATCGCTTCAAGCACGAGCCGTGCGAGGACGATGCGCACAGCTGGGTCTATCGTCCGGACCACGAGAACGTGCTCCTGTGCGAAAACTGCCTCGCGCGTCTGAACAAGGACGCGTATTCCGGCTTCGCCAAGCTGCAGGGCACCGAGGACGATCAGGTCTATATGATCTCCGGCGTGCTGCAGACCGGATGGGTCACGGTCGATGAAGAGCTGATTCACATCGGCGATGATTACATCGTGCATGAGACCGAGACCCGCGACACCCACACCTGCACCGAGAACGGCCATCTCGAGGCCGTCTGCAAGACCTGCGGCGAGACCAAGCGCGGCTCGGAGACCTTCGCCTCCGGCCACAAGTGGGACGAGAACCACGTCTGCACCGTCTGCGGCAAGCAGGGCGTCGACATTGCGACGCTCCCCTACACCGGCGTTGGCGGCACCTACATTCTCAAGTCCGAGGGCCAGACGATCCGCCCGACGCCCGTCGTGACGGACGGCGACAAGACGCTGAACATCCGCAACAGCGGTCTCGGCCGCGACGGCTATCTCTCCTGGGAGAACTACGACAAGTACGGCACCGCCACCGTGATCGTGGACGGCCGCGGCGACTACTACGGCACGCTGCGCATCAATTACCGCATCGTCCCCGATAAAGTGAACAACGTTGTCGTCTCGAACGAGACGGCGCACGGCGCGGATCTCACATGGGACGCGATGCCCGGCGCGCAGCAGTACGTGGTCTGCCGTTATGACTTCGCGGCCAAGGCGCTCGTCGAGGTCGCTGTGACAAAGGCGGACGAGACGCACATCACCGTCGACACGCTCGAGCCCTCCACGGCCTACAAGGTCTGCGTGCGCGCGAGAGTGACGGTGGACGGCGAGGCCTATGATTCCTACCAGAAGTCGGAGGCCAAGCGGTCTTAGGAAGA
>JAZPZZ010000214.1:0-6593 GCA_045544935.1 Oscillospiraceae bacterium
CGTTGATCTGCACGGGGACGACCTCGGGGTCGAACAGGTGGAAGCTCTGCAGCGCGACGAGGTAGGTCGGGTTCTCGACGAGGATCTTGTCGCCCGGATCGACGAGCGCGGCACCGACCATCTCCAGCGCCTGCTGGGAGCCGTTGGTGATGATAATGTCATCGGCCACGACGTCGCTGACACCGAGGACCTCATAGCGCTTGGCAATCCACGCGCGCAGCGGCTGGTAGCCCTGCGTATTGCTGTACTGCAGAGCGACGGCACCCTTCTCCTGCATGACCTTATGGACGGCGGCGTCCATCTCCTCCACGGGGAAGGAAACCGGGTTCGGCAGGCCTCCGGCGAAGGAAATAATGTCGGGCGAGGCAGCAGCGGCGAGGATGCTCGCGGTGAATTCTCCCTGAAAATCGGGCTTGGTGATCTTCTTGGACAGCTTGAGTTCCATTTTTATGCTCCTTTACGTTTTATTGCCATATTGCTCTTTATTGTAGTAGTGTTTTAAATGGATGTCAATTTATGAATAATACGACTTTTTGTCGGAATCCAAAAGCAGTTTTCGTCATTTTACCCAGTGCGGTTCAAAATCGCGGAAAGTGTTGACACTGCAAGGTTTCATGGGCTATAATAACAAAGTTTGAAAACGAAATGCAGAGGTTTGTTATGGATACAAAATGGGAAATTCAGCGGCGGCGCACGTTCGCCATCATTTCGCACCCGGACGCCGGCAAAACGACGCTGACGGAGAAGTTCCTGCTCTACGGCGGGGCAATCCAGCTGGCCGGCTCCGTGAAGGGCAAGGCCACGGCACGGCACGCCGTCTCCGACTGGATGGAGCTGGAGAAGCAGCGCGGCATCTCGATCACGTCCAGCGTGATGCAGTTTGAGTATGACGGCTACTGCATCAACATCCTCGACACGCCTGGACACCAGGACTTCTCCGAGGACACCTACCGCACGCTGATGGCAGCAGACAGCGCCGTGATGGTCATCGACGCGGCCAAGGGCATCGAGCCGCAGACGCGAAAGCTCTTCAAGGTCTGTGCGATGCGGCACATCCCGATCTTCACCTTCATCAACAAGCTCGACCGCGAGGCGAGAGACCCGTTTGAACTGATGGAGGAGCTGGAAAAGGAATTCGGCATCGGCACCTATCCGGTGAACTGGCCGATCGGCTGCGGACACGACTTCAAGGGCGTGTTTGACCGCGACGAGCGCGAGGTGCTGGTATTTCAGGAGCATCACCGCGGGCAGGACAAGATCCGCGCGGTGGAATGCGAGCTCACGGACACGGAGGTGCTCGACGGACTGATCGGCCAGCGCATGCGCTCCAAGCTCGTGGAGGACATTGAGCTGCTCGACGGCGCGAGTTATGAGTTTGACCTCGACGCGGTGCAGGCGGGCGAGCTGAGCCCGGTGTTCTTCGGCTCGGCGCTGACGAACTTCGGCGTGGAGCGCTTTCTGCAGAATTACCTCAAGATGACCACGCCGCCCCTTCCCCGCGAGACGGCCGAGGAGACGGTCGACCCCTTCAGCGAGGAGTTTTCCGCCTTCGTCTTTAAGATTCAGGCAAACATGAACAAGGCGCACCGCGACCGCATTGCCTTCATGCGCATCTGCTCGGGCGTGTTCCAGCGCGACAAGGAATATTTCCACATGCAGGGCGGCAAGGCGATCAAGCTCGCGCAGCCGCAGCAGATGATGGCGCAGGAGCGCGCGATCATCAACGAGGCCTTCGCAGGCGACATCATCGGCGTGTTCGACCCCGGCATCTTCTCGATCGGCGACACGGTTTGCTCGGCCAAGAAGAAGGTGCGCTTCGAGGGCATCCCCACCTTCGCGCCGGAGCACTTCTCCGTCATTTCGCAGGTGGACACGATGAAGCGCAAGCAGTTTTCCAAGGGCGTGACGCAGATCGCACAGGAGGGCGCGATCCAGATGTTCCATTCCCCGAACTCCGGCATGGAGGAGGTCATCGTCGGCGCCGTCGGCGTGCTGCAGTTTGAGGTGCTGGAATACCGGCTGCGGAACGAATACAACGTGGACATCCGCCGCCGCGATCTGAGCTACTCCTACATCCGCTGGATCGACGAGACGCCGAAAAAGCCGGACGAGCTGAACCTCGCGAGCGACACGCGCTGGGTGCAGGACTTCCAGGGACGGGACCTGCTGCTGTTCAACAACGAGTGGTCCATCCGCTGGGCGGAGCAGAAAAACGAAGGGCTCAAGCTCAGCGAATTCAGCCGAAATTGGTGAGAACAAACAAAGAGACGGTTTTCGTTTGGAAACCGTCTCTTTTTTCGCTGTTGATCCAAAACCAAACAAATCTTTCCTTTACCGAATCATTTGGAAATTATCGCAAACTTTTTTTCGATCGGAAACATTTCTCCCATTTGTTCAAATTCTCGAAGGAAATCTTATTCAATTCCCGAATGGATTTTTCTTCCGTCCCATGTTAGGATAAAAGCGTCCTTGAGGGACGGAAATTTTGAAAGGAGGACGCAACACATGCTGTTCGATCTCGTTTGGAACGGATTCAAGTATTCTGTTGTTTGGCCCGCCATTCTGGCTCTGAAGCCCTTCATGCCTTGGTAATCCAATGACAAAATACCGGGAGCGGTCGAAAGACCGCTCCCTTTCCTTTTTTAAATACAAATCATTCGATCTCGACGACGCCGTTTTCCCGGACCGTGACCGTCATGCCGGTTTTGACGGCGTCGAGAAAGGCCTGACCCAGCCGGTCGACGACGGGCATGGACGCATCCGTCCAGACTTCGCCGAGGATGGCGCCGGCGGCGGCGAGGGAATCGATGCTCTCGGAAAAGAGCATGCAGGCCGGCTGCACGCCGCGCTGACAGGCCACATAGAGCACCATGCCGCCGGTGGTGGAGCCGATCGTCATCGGCAGGCAGAGCGCCTTGCCGAGCATGGATTTTTTATAGAGATCGGGGTTGCCCTGATCACCGCACTTCACCTTTTTATCGCCGAACTGGACGGCCATCTGGTAGGAGGCGAGGGTGTTGAAACCGCCGTGCGAGACGAGCGCCTCCGCCGTGCACGTGCCGGGGACGACGACGCGGCCCTGAAAGGTCTTTTTCATTTGGCTCCCTCCTTCTTGGACGTAATGATCTCAAGGATCTCCGGCTCGGTATAGTACCGGGCACTGGTATAGGTGCGCAGCTTGTTCGAGGAGGTGATGACCGCCTTCTTTTTGCAGAGGGGATTGTTCATATACATGAGCGGACAGATATAGCTCAGCACCACGCCGGTGCGGCGGAGCTGCTTTGCCCGTTTTGTCTTCTCAAACGCCTTGATGACGCCGGTGGAGGCGGTGAAGACAGTCTTGACCGTGACCTTTTTGAGACCGTTTGCCTTGAGTGCTGCAGTGATATTGTCCGTCCAGTCCTCGAGCTGCTTTAAGGTCATGTGCGGGCAGCCGACGAAGCAGAGCTCGGGCTCGGCGTCCGGGTTCTTCCAGACGACGGGGTAATTGTCCTTGACGCGCTGGAGCTCAGCGTCGTCGATCACGTAGACCTGCGCGTTTTCGCGGAGGAGCGCCTCGCCCTGCTGCTTGGCTTCGGGCGTGAGATTCTCGATGTGGTAAAGGCCGACCGCGCCGTTGGAAGCGCAGGCGGCGCCGAAATCCTTGAGGTACGTGGTCGCGGCCTCGTTCAGCTCCGTGCCCAGCCAGCGGTCGAGACCCTTGACGTACGGCACGTCCTCCATGACCTTCATGCCGATGGCAGAGCCCAGAAGCTGCGCCTCGGGCTTGTGCTCACAGCGCACCTCCACGATCCAGTCGGCCTTGCGGCCGTCGTCCGTGAGAAGGCCGAACTCCGGCACGAAGCCGGCAACGGAGCCCATGAGCTCGATGATGCCGGAATTGCGGTTGCACCGCGCGCCGAGGACGGAGTTGGCATAGATGACGGCGGAGCTCTCCGCCCAGGAGAGCACGTCGCCCTGCTTTGGCACATTGCCGACCTGCGGGAGGTAGCTGGTGCAGGTATAGCTGTCCTCATCCAGAAGGCCGAGATCCTCGAGCTGCTTTTCGTACCGCTTCTGATCGGTGTACATGATGTGCTTGAAGACCACGTCGTCCAGCAAAGTGCTGGGCACTTTTTTATCCAGCGGGCGGGGATCGGCGGTGAATTTCTGCCGGCTCAAAAGCCCCTCGTCGAGCAGCTTCTGATAAAGATCATAGACCGGCGAGAGCACCTTGAGACCGAAGCTGATGACCGTATGGCCGTACTCGCTCGTGACCGGTACCATGCGCTCGGCGTCGAACGCATCGCCGTACATGACGAGCGTTTTGACCACCTTGGCCATGGTCTCCCCTTTCGCGCCGTCCAGCAGCGCCTGCTGCTCGGGCGTCAAAATCATAGGAACTCCTCCTTTCCGTTTTTGGATATCCATCTATAGAATAGCACGTTATCAGACAATTATCAATCAGCAATGTTGAATAGTTTTTGATCATTTAACATTTTTGTAAAATATTATTAATGTATTTACAATATCATATTGGCATGGTAGAATGAAAGCGCAGGAGGTGATGGCGTGGAAACAGAACGGAACGCTCGTCTGGCTTTGAACGCGGCTGCGCATCTGCTCGTGGACGGGCTTTGCGCGGCAACGGTGTTCGGGAAGCTCTCCGGCGCAGGGAATCTGCCGATGCTGATTCTGGTCTACAACACGCTCGCCTTCTCAACGCAGTGCCTCGTCGGTCTTGCAGCGGACCGGCTGCAGCGCGATCGAATCGCCGCGGCGGTCAGTATGGCCTGCATCGTGCTGGGCTATCTGCTGCCCGTTCCAGGCTGGCTGCGCGTGGCGCTGATCGGACTCGGCAACAGCGCGTTTCACGTTGCCGGCGGGCGAATGACGCTGCTGCAAAACGGCGGCAGGGCATGGCCGCTCGGCGTCTTTGTCGCGCCCGGCGCAATCGGTTTGACACTTGGGACAATATGGCCGCGGCTTGGCTTGGTGTTTGCAATATTCTTGACCGTTTGTGCAATTTTAAGTCTGCTGCTTCCAGAAGCAGATGAAGGTGCCGAACCGCCGAGGGAAAGCACCTCCCTGCTTGTGCCGATTCTACTGACGCTGGCGGTGGCGGTACGCGCCGTGGGCGGGAGCGCGGTAGCATTTCCGTGGAAGACCGGCGCGGCGGCAGCGCTGCTGCTCACCGGATTTGTGTTTTCCGGTAAGCTGCTGGGCGGGTTTCTCGCCGATCGAATCGGCGCAAAGCGCACGGCGTGGGTTTCCATCCTGCCGGCGGCGATCCTGATCGCGTTCTGCGCGGCGTGGGCGGTCCCTTCCCTGCTCGGCCAGCTCGCGCTGAATCTGACAATGCCGGTGACGCTGTGGCTGATCTGGCGCGCAATGCCGGACGCGCCGGGACTGGCCTTCGGGCTCACGGCCTCGGCATTGTGGCCGGGGATGATTGCGGGGCAGCTGATGACGCTGACCGGGCCGGCGCTTTGGATTTGTGTACTGTTCAGTTTTGGATTTGGTCTTTGGGCAATTGTGTATGCGGAAAGGAGCATATGATATGAAACGGTTTGTGGATCTGCTTGGTGCGTTTTTGACCGCGCTGGCGCTGTGCATCCTGCCGGCGCGGGCGGATGTGATTGCGGGCCCGTCGATTGCCGTTGGGCTGCTCGGGATCGTGCTGCTCATTGCGATCGTCGCGGTGGCGGCAAGCCTGCTGGTGCGGGCGATCATCCGGCTTCGTGCGAAGCGGAAGGATAAGGACCGCGAGGCAAAACAAAAATGATTTATCTGATGCTTTTCTGCCTGCTGACCGTCGTGCTCGAAACCGCGTTCTTCTGGATGTTCGGATATGACAGCCGGGACGAGATGACGGTCGTGGTTTGCGCAAATGTGCTGACGAATCTCCTTTTGAATTTGCTGCTGATGCCTGCGATTCACCGAAGTATGCCGATGATTTTGGCCGCGGAAGCGCTGGTGGTCGCGGTGGAATATGTGATTTACTGCTTCGCTTTCGGACGAGGATGGAAGCTGCTTGTGCTCACCTTCGCGGCGAATGCGATCTCGTTTGGGTTTGGTCTGCTGATTTGAGCTGCGGGCCGCCGAGGGCGTCGGCCCCTGCAAGAGGTGCGGAGCGCAAAAAAAGAACGTGCTGAAATTCAGCACGTTCTTTTTTATTTGAGTCTAGTCTAAAGATTAGTCCTCGTTGATGCCGATAACGACACCGGAGCCGACGGTACGGCCGCCCTCGCGGATAGCGAAGCGGAGGCCGTTCTCGATGGCGATGGGGGTGATGAGCTCGACGTTCATGTCGACGTTATCACCAGGCATGCACATCTCAACACCTTCGGGAAGGGTGATGACGCCGGTCACGTCCGTGGTACGGAAGTAGAACTGGGGACGATAGTTGTTGAAGAACGGGGTGTGACGGCCGCCCTCTTCCTTGGACAGGAAGTCGGAGGCCAAGCGGTCTTAGGAAGACAACAATGGGCACCAACTCCTTGGCTCACAGAACGACATGGCTACGATCCGACTTGTCCGTGGTACGGAAGTAGAACTGGGGACGATAGTTGTTGAAGAACGGGGTGTGACGGCCGCCCTCTTCCTTGGACAGG
>JAZPZZ010000215.1:0-3036 GCA_045544935.1 Oscillospiraceae bacterium
AACAGCAACATCACCCGCGCCGAGGTCGCGACGATCATATACCGCCTGCTGACGGAAGAGAGCCGCGCGTTCTATTACACGAAGGTGAACACCTTCTCCGACGTTCCCTCCTTCGAGTGGTTCAACGAGCAGATCTCCACGCTGGCCCGCGCGAGCGTGCTGACCGGCTATGAGGACGGCACCTTCCACCCGAACAGCTTCATCACGAGAGCGGAGCTGGCCACGATTCTGACCCGTCTCTCCGTAAAGGAGCCGACCAGCAGCACTCCGGCCCAGGTGAGCTTCAGAGACACCATCGGTCACTGGGCTGCGGCCAACATCCGCACCGCGGCCGCGAACGGCTGGGTCAACGGCTATGAGGACGGCACCTTCCGGCCGGACCAGAATGTCACCCGCGCAGAGGCCGTGACGATGGTCAACCGCATGCTCGGCCGCAATCCGCAGGCGCTGGTAAACACCACCGGCATGCGCACCTTCTGGGACAACGCCGACACGGCGGAATGGTTCTACATTCAGATTCAGGAGGCCGCAAACGGCCATGATTACGTCCGCGGCAACGACGGACATGAGGTCTGGACGGGCATCAAAAACTAAATCTGCGCAACAAACGCCCGGGCAATCAAGCCCGGGCGTTTTTCTTTTCGATTATTATTTCAGAAGTCCGTTCACAATGTCGCCGTGACGCGTCTCATCGTTCATGACGCTCTCGACATCCGGGAACAGGTCCACGATCTCCTTGTATTTCTCCGCGGCGGCATACTCCTCCTTGGCGATGATCGGATAGAGAATCTTGCGGCCCACGAGCGAATACATCAGCGGAACAAAGACCGCCTTGGTCTTCTTCGGCTGGAGTTTTTTCTTCGTATAGGCGTGGAAGACCGAAGCGTGTCTCCCCTCTTCCGCGGCGAGCTGCTTGAAGGCTGCGGCGTCCTTGGCGTCCTTCACCTTTTCTGCGAGCTTGTTGTACATGAGCACGGCGTCCAGTTCCCCCTGCTGGGCGTAGAGCAGCTGATCCATGTACTGATCGATCAATTTCTGGTCCATTTTTATCAAATCCTTTCCGGGATGAAATTGCTCAGTTTTCCTCCATCTGCATGGCGAGCTTCACGATCCGGCTCGTGCCGAGGCGATCCGCGCCGAGCTTTACGAAGTCCTCCGCGTCCTTGATGCTGGCAATGCCGCCGGCGGCCTTGACCTTCAGATGATCGGCAGAATGCTCGCGCAGGAGCGCAACGTCCTCTCTCGTGGCGCCGCCGGTTGAAAAACCGGTGGAGGTCTTGATATAATCCGCGCCGGAATCGGACACGATCTGGCAGAGCTTGATCTTTTCCTCTTCCGTGAGCAGGCAGGTCTCGATGATAACCTTGAGGATTTTGCCGCGGCAGGCTTCGCGCACCGCGTGAATGTCCTCGGCCACGTCCTCCCACGCGCCGTCCTTGACCATGGCGAGATTCACGACCATGTCAATCTCGTCCGCGCCGCTGCGCACAGCGTCAGCGGTCTCAAAGGCTTTCACAGCGCTGGTGTTGTATCCGTTCGGAAATCCGATAACCGTGCAGATCTTCAGACGATCGCCCACATACTGCTTCGCGCCGGAGACGTGGCACGGCGGGATGCAGACACTCGCACAGCCGTAGCGAATGCCCTGATCACAGAGCGTGCGGATCTCTGCCGCGGTGGCGTCCACACGCAGCAGAGTATGATCGCAGCGGGACAGAATTTCTTGCAGTTCCATAGTTTTCTCTCTCCTTTTCAGATTTATGCTCATTATAGCGGAAGGCAACCGTTTTGACAAGATGCATATCCCAAGTATTTCCTGCATATAGTGTGCCATCAACTTGTGAGGTGGCACAGCATGGATACCTTGGGGCGCAACAATTTCGCGCGGCTTCGCGGCACGCTCGCGGGGCCGATCACTCTATCCCATCAAAACCGTCAAGAGCGTTTTTTTCGCATTCCCCTGCGCACGGAGCGCCTTTCCGGCGCGGAGGACGTGGTCAACGTGCTCGCGCGCGAACGGCTGCTGCAGGCCGATCTGCAGGCAGCCGAACGTCTGGACGTCATCGGTGAGATTCGCACCTTCAATAACGCCTCCGGCGTTGGAGCAAAGCTCGTCATCAGCCTCTTTGCCCGACGGCTGACGCTCTCCGACGAGGACACAGATGAGAACCTGGTTTTAGTCACCGGCACGATCTGCAAGCCGCCGGTCCTGCGCCGGACGCCTCTCGGCCGAGAAATCTGCGATCTGATGCTCGCCGTCAACCGGCATTACGGCAGAAGCGACTATCTCCCCTGCCTCGTCTGGGGCGAGCGGGCGCATGCCGCCGCGGAGTGGAGCGTCGGCACCGAAGTATCGCTCGCAGGGCGCTTTCAAAGCCGCACATATCACAAGGTCCTTCCGGACGGCACAGTGGAAGAGCGCACCGCCTATGAGATCAGCGTGGCAGAAATTGAACGGACATAACAACAGGCGCACCGACAGAAATCGGTGCGCCTGTACTTATTTCTTTTCGGGAACAATCTCAATCCAGTAGCCGTCCGGGTCGGTGATGAAATAGATGCCCATGGAGGGATTTTCGAATTCGATGCAGCCCATTTCCTCGTGCTTTTTGTGCGCGGCGTCCATATCCGGCGTCACCATGGCAAGGTGATATTCAAGCTCACCGAGATCATAGGGCTCGGTGCGGTCTTTCAGCCAGGTGAGCTCCAGCTGGAAATCGGTTTCCCCGTCGCCGAGGTAGACGAGCTTGAACGACCCGTCGGACGCAAGCTTTTCACGCACCGGCTCAAGACCGAGCGCTTCCTTGTAAAATGCAAGGCTTTTTTCCAGATCAAGGACGTTGAAATTGAAATGATTGAAGGCAAACATCATACAGACCTCCCTCTGCGTTTCTGAAATCAGTATAGTGGACTGCAGATCAAAAGTCAAAGCCAATTTCTCGAAAAAACAGTTGGCTTTACGCCGAATCCCATGTATAATGAAAGGAGCGATTCAAGTCGGATCGTAGCCATGTCGTTCTGTGAGCCAAGGAGTTG
>JAZPZZ010000216.1:0-11835 GCA_045544935.1 Oscillospiraceae bacterium
TCCCTCCGCCCACGGCAAAAAACCCCCCCCGCTGCTTCCCGCAGCGTGCGCTTGGTTTTTGTACGAATCAGTCGGTCACGTAAGGCAGGAGGGCGATCTGACGCGCTCTCTTGATGGCCTCGGTGAGCTGACGCTGATGCATCGCGCAGGTACCGGTCGTGCGGCGCGGCAGAATCTTGCTGCGCTCGGACAGGTAGCGGCGGAGACGGGCAGTGTCTTTATAGTCGATAAACGTGCACTTATCGACGCAGAACTGGCAAACTTTTCTGCGCTTGCGGTTCTTGCTCTTATCTCTGTCAAAAGCCAAGACTGTTTCCTCCTTATAGAGTGATAATCGTTAGATCATTAGAACGGCAGCTCGCCGTCGCCGTCATCCAGCTCCGCGAAGGCGCTGGGACCCTTGGGCACGTTGTCATACCCACTGGGCGCGGCGGGCGCGCTGTAGCTGTCCCGGGGTTCGGGCCGGGAATAACCGCCGGAGGGGGCTCCGCCCTCGTCACGGCGCTTGGACTCACCGAAATACACGTTGTCCGCGACGATCTCCGCGCTGCGGCGCCTGCCGCCCTCGCGGTCGGTCCAGTCACGGATCTGCAGACGGCCGCTCACGACGGCCATGCTGCCCTTGGCAAAATACTTGGAGACGAACTCCGCCGTATGACGCCAGGCGACGCAATCGATGAAATCCGTCTGCTTCTCGCCGCCGTCGCGTCCGCCGAAATCGCGGTCCACGGCCACGGTGAAGCTGACCACCGGCAACTGGCTCTGCGTATAGCGCAGCTCGGGGTCACGGGTCAGACGGCCCATCACAACAATGTGATTCAGCATGAGAAGTCCTCCTTACTCTGCGCGCAGGGTGATGAGAGAACGCATCACGCCGTCAGTAATGCCCAGAACACGATCCAGCTCGGCGGGGAAATCCGGAGCGCTGGTGAACTTCACGAGCACATAATAGCCCTCAGAGATGTAGTTGATCTCATAAGCCAGCTTGCGCTTGCCCATTTCCTCCATCTCGTCCAGCGTGCCGTTCTGCTCAACAAGGCCCTTGAACTTCTCGACCACAGCCGCAGTCTCTTCCTCGGACAGGTTGGGGTTGATGATATACATCAGCTCGTACTTTTCGCTTGTCTTTGCCATTTCGTTGCACCTCCTTCTGGTCTAATGGCCCGCACCCGCCGGTGCGAGCAAGGACTGTCCCTGATTTGGACAGGCTATATTATTATAACGATTTCTCGCGGTTTGTCAATGGGGTTTTTACAAAAAAAGCGGGAGGGGCAAGCCCCTCCCCTACGGATGCAATTCAGTCCTGAACCATGTGGACGTTGACGTGCTCGTAGCTCATCTTGACGCCGGCGTCGTTGAAGGCGGCGAGGACATTGTCGTTGATGCCGTAGTGGACATCCCAGTAGTCCTCGTGCCTGCACCAGGCGCGGACGGTGTACTTGATGACGCTGGCGCCGAATTCCTCGACCAGCACCTGCGGGGCGGGATCGGCGAGCACCTTGTCGGTGCGGGCGATGGCGTCATAGAGCGCCTTTTTGACGTCCTCGGTGTCGCAGTCGTAGCTCGCGCCGACGACGAGATCGACGCGGCGGTTCGGTTCACGCGTGAAGTTCACGATCTGACCGGCGGAGAGCTCGCTGTTGGGGACGCTGACGGTCTTGTTATCGAGTGTGGTGAGCTCGGTGTAGAACAGGCCGATGTTCTTCACGACGCCCTCGGCGCCGCCGGCCTGAATATAGTCGCCGTCGCGGATGGGCTTGTTCATGAGCAGCACCACGCCGGAGACGAGGTTGCCGAGCAGATTCTGCACGGACAGGGAGATGGCCAGGCCGAGCAGGCTGAACACGGCCAGAAGCGCCGTGACGTCGAAGCCGAGGCTGCCGGCGACGATCATGATGGCGGCGAATTCGAGCGCGATCTTGATGACCTTGAGGATGAAGCCCGCGAGGCTCGGCTCCATCTTGGAGCGGGAAAACATTTTGCGCAGGACCTTCATGACGATCATGATCGCGATGATGCAGACCACGAGGGCGATGGCGGCGGAGAGCAGATTGTCCCAGGTGAACATGCCCTTATTGAGCCCGATCGCGCTGGTGATGCCTTCGGAGGTCTCTTTGGCAGAGATCAATGCTTGTTCTGTCATTGGATGATACTCCTTTCGCGGTTAGTTTTTATAGACCTTTTCGATCTCGGTGTATCCCTCCGCCTCCAGAAGCTCAATCTGGCGGCGGATGTTCTTCTTCATCGTCTGCACGGTGACGGTCTTGCCGGCGTCGCGCAGGGTCTGCGCACGGTGGAAGAGCGCGGCGAGGCGCTCATTATCGACGCCCTTTTCCGCGAGGAGGGCGACCTTCGGCTCGTTTGCCGCGTCGATCGCGTCGGCGTGATCCTGCAGAATCGTGATGATACGCTCAAAGCCGATGGAGAAACCGCAGGCGGGCACGTCTGTGCCGGAATATTTGCCGACCATCTTGTCATCCCGCCCGCCGCCGGCGATGGCGAAGCCGTAGCCGTCGATGGTGCACTCGAAGATCGTGCCGGTATAGTAGCCCATGCCGCGCACGAGCGTGGGGTCGAAGACGACCGAGACGCCGGGACGGTTCATGGCGCGGACGCACGCGAGGATGCGCTCGAGGCCCTGCGGCACCGCGGGGTCGAGGCAGGTCTCATCGAGGAAGGCGCAGAAATCGGCCGGGCCCTTCCCTGCCGTGTCCCCGGCGAAGATGGCGACGCACTTTTCCACGGCGGCGGGATCGTAGCCCGCCTTCTCGAGTTCGGCGCGGACGCCGTCGAGCCCGATCTTATCGAGCTTATCGAGGATGATGAAGACGTTGCCGAAGTCCGCTTCCTCGAAGCCGGCATAGCGCGCCATGCCGGAGAGAATGCGGCGGTCGCTGACGTGGACCGTGAAATCGCGGATGCCGGCCTGGGCGAAGATGGCGGAGGGCGCCTCGCTCGTGGCGGCGATGAGCTCGATCTCCGCGAGCTCGGAGCCGTCGCCCAAAATGTCGATATCGCACTGGGTGAACTGGCGGAAGCGGCCCTTCTGCGGCTTGTCGGCACGCCAGACGCTGCCGATCTGCAGCGCCTTGAAGGGGCTCGGCAGCTGCGCGGCGTTGGCGGCGTAGTAGCGCGCGAGCGGGACCGTGAGGTCATAGCGCAGACCGGTATCGGCAAAGTCGGTCCCGCCGCTCTCGATCACCTTCTCGAGATCGCGGCCGCGCTTGAGGATCTTGAAGATGAGCTTCTCGTTTTCGCCGCCCTGCTTGTTGGAGAGGTTTTCGATGTGCTCCATGGCGGGCGTTTCGATCTCGGTGAAGCCGTAGCGGCGGTAGGTATCGCGAATGAGCCCCATGACGCGCTGGCGAAGCTGCACGTCGCCGGGGAGCTGATCGCGCATGCCCTTGACGGGCGATTTGATAAAGTCCATTGGAATCATTCCCTTTCGATTTTCTCACGGGTAACATTATAAATTAGGACGGCGGCGGTGTCAACTTTGAGAAAACGCTTGACAAGTTTGACTACATCATGTAGACTTTAATTGACTACAAAATGTAGACAGCATTGGAGGCATGCATATGGAAACGAAGGATCTGCATCTGGGCGCGGCGGAGCGGCGGTTCGCGGAGATCGTGTGGGCGAACGCGCCGATGACGACGCGGCAGCTCGTGGCACTGTGCGCGGATGCGCTCGACTGGAAGCGCACAACAACCTACACGGTGCTCAAGCGGCTGTGTGAGCGAGGGCTGTTTGAAACCGCGGACGGCATGGTGACGGCGCTGGTGACACGGGAGGAATTTGACACGGCGCAGTCGGAGCAGTTCGTGTCCGAGCGCTTCGGCGGCTCGCTGCCCGCGTTTGTGGCAGCGTTCACCGCCGGAAAAAAGCTGAAGCCGGAGGAATTGGCAGAGCTGAAGGCGCTGATCGACGCGATGGAATGAGAGAAAAAGGAGAAAAAGATGGATTCCCTGTTTCTAAAGCTTGCAAACCTCGCTCTGACGGGCGGGGCGGTGGTGCTGGTTCTGCTGCTCCTGCGGCCGCTGCTGCGGCGGGCGCCGAAGTGGCTGACCTGCCTGCTGTGGCTCGCGGCGGCGGTGCGGCTGGTGATCCCCGCGGCGGTCTCGACGCCGCTTGGACTGCTGCGCACCTCCGCGCCGATGGCGCGGCAGTCGGACGGCGGGGTTTGGCTGGTGTCGCACATACCGGCGGTAGACTGGTACAGCCTTGGGCTGCAAAACCGCCTGTTCTATGAAAACCGCGCACTTGCGCCCGATGCAATTGCACGCCTTCTGACGGTGCTGGGGAGCATCTGGATCGTCGGCACGGCGGGGATGCTGCTCTATGCCCTGATCTCCACGCTCCGGCTGCGCCGCTCGGTGGCGGAGTCGGTGCCGCTGGAGGGCTGGAAGCGCGTACGGCTGTGCGACGATCTCCCCTCCCCCTTTTTGATGGGGCTGCTGCGGCCGACGATCTATCTGCCGTCCAATTTGGATGATGCCGAGCGCGCGCACGTAATCGCGCACGAGATGGCACACCTGCGGCGAGGAGATCACTGGTGGAAGGCGATTGGCTTTCTGCTGCTGGCGCTCTTCTGGCCGAATCCGCTGCTGTGGCTGGGGTACAGCCGGTTCTGCCGGGATCTGGAGCTCGCGTGCGACGAGACGGTCATCCGGGATTACTCGGTGCAGGATCGGAGAGCCTACAGCGAGACGCTGCTGCGCTGCTCCGCGCCGAAGGGCGCGCTCTCGGCGCCGCTGGCCTTCGGCGAGACGGGCGTGAAGGGCCGCATTCAGGCGCTGGCAAAATATCGCCGTCCCGCGCGATGGGCGACGCTGCTCGCGGCGGCAATCTGCCTGCTGCTGGGCGTGAGTCTTGCGACGAATCATCAGCTGCCGACCTTTGAACCGGACGAGGCCTCGCTGCCCGGCATTCCGCTCGCTCTGAAAATGACGGACGCGGATTTGGTTTCCCGGCTTTACGATGCGCTGCAAAACGCAAAGCCCGCCGACGATTTTGCGCGGCAGGCGGACGCGATCTCACTCCTGCTCCGGGATCACAAATATGACGAGAGCCTGCTCGTGGAGTTGAACGCCGACGGGACGATGATGTACGATCCGCAGGATCAGTATGTTGACGAGCCGCTGGTTTTCCGCGACGGCGGCACGCTCTACCGCATGGTGCAGGCCATCCGGGAGGACGCTCCGAATGTGGAGGACGGCGCTCTAAACGATGTGCTCCGCGCCGCCATTCTCGCCGGGCGGACTCCGGCCGAAGGAACGGATTTTCGGTGCGAGGCGCACAATGCTTATGGCCTGCTTCGCGTTCAGGCCGGCGTCTGGCGGCTCTGCGTGCATGATCTGGTCTGGGATGTAAACGAGACGGAGCCGGAGCAGTATCGCGTGCTGCGCGCATCGCAGCGCGTGGAGGTGTTCGAGCTGACGCGCCATGGTGACGGCAGCTGGACGGCGGCGCGCGTGCAGGACGCACTGGCGGACTTTGAGAGCGAGCTGGTCAATCTGCGCGCCACGCAGGAAGAGCACACCGAGAATCTTGTGAACGGCTGCTGCTGGCAAATTCGGGAGAAGGTGGATGATCTCTGGCTGCACTTCTCCCTGCCGGAGCTTCCGCCGTGGGAGGAAGGATGATGACGATATGGAAGCTGTGTTTTTATCTCTCTTGAACCACGCACTGACCGGGACATGGATGCTCGCGGCGGTGCTGCTCGCAAGGCTGCTGCTGAAAAAGGCACCGAAGCGGTGGGTTTTGCTGCTGTGGCTGCTCGCGGCGCTGCGGCTGGCGCTGCCTGCCCTGCCGGAGAGCCGGGCGAGCCTTGTGCCGGAGTCCATTCCGGTGCAGGTGGTTGGCGCGATTCAGGAGCCGGAGACTGTGGCTGCGGCGCCGAGCGAGGAGACTTTAAGTATCAGCCGCGCGGAGATTGCCTCTTGGGTCTGGCTCGCGGGCGTGACCAGTATGGCGGTTTATGCCGCCGTGTCCGATCTGCGGCTGCGGCGGCGGGTGCGCGAGTCGGTGCCGCTGGAGGGAAACGTCCGCCTCTGCGACGAGATTGCGGCGCCGTTTTTGCTTGGGCTGCTTTGGCCGAGAGTCTATCTCCCTGCCGCGCTGCCGGAAAAAGACCGGACATGGGTGCTGGCACATGAGACGGCGCATCTGCGGCGGGGCGATCACTGGTGGAAGGCGCTGGGCTTTGCGCTGCTTGCCGTCTATTGGTTCCACCCGCTGGTGTGGCTTGGCTTTGCGCTGTTCTGCCGCGATCTGGAGGCGGCGTGCGACGAGGCAGTGATTCGAAAGCTGCCCGCGGAAGGCAGGAAAAACTACGCCGAGACACTGCTGCGGTGCAGCGCGCCGGGCTTCTCGCTCGCAGCGCCGCTGGCGTTCAGCGAGGGGAATGTGAAAGGGCGCATCCGCGCGATCGCGCGGTACAAAAAGCCGGCGCTGGTGTTCTCGGTGCTCGCGGTCGTGCTCTCGCTCGGGCTCGCGGGCTGCTTTCTGACGAATCCGAAGTCCGACGAATTCATGCCGATCGAGGTGACGGTGCGCGACTGGCTCTCCTCCTACTACCCGAGCGGCGCGCTGATCACGGATGCGGAGCAGGCACAGGAATGGTATCAGATGGCGCAGGACATGGAGGTAGACGGAGAGAAAAGGCCGGACGGCTACAGCTACGGGCTGATCTTCCGGGACAAGGACGGAGAAGTGCGCACCTTCTCGATCGCCTCGAACGGCGTGGGCTGCTTTACCGAGATGCAGGAAAACCAGCTTGTGCCGGACTGGCTCTCCGGCGGCGAGGCGCTCTATCAGGCGGCGGACGCGGCCGCAAAGGCAGCGCGGGTCTATGACGTGCAGGTGGTGCCGGAGGCGCAGAACATCGCCGACGGCGTGCGGGCCGCGCTGGCCGAGCAGTACCCGATGTACGCGCAGGCCGAGTTTCGCGCGGTGAGCCACGCGCTGCTCGCGCAGACGGAAAACTCCGGCAATCCGGCGGCGAGCATCCGCATCTGCGTGATCTACCAATTTGAAGACTATGTGCGCGAGGGCCGGATGCTGCAGCCGACGCAGGCACGGCGGGAAGTCGCGGTACTCGACATGACGCCGATGGCGGACGGGACGCTGCAGTGCGCCGCGTTTTACGACGCGGAGGCGCTTACGGACGATCCCTCGATCGCAGAGCCGTTTCAGGACGCACTCGAAAACACACAGGGCTACAACTACGCGCTGGCGGAAAACTGTTTCGCACAGGCACAGGCGTATGCGCGGAAGCTGGGTGAGAACGTCGAAGTCGGATATCTCCAGCCGCAGTTTGGCTGACGCGCTTGCGTGCGGGTGTAATCTGTGGTTTAATAGCCGCAGACGAAATGCCAAGGAGATTTAGATATTATGTCAACCATTGCGATCATCGGGGCGGGCGCCTCGGGCATGATGGCGGCGATCACGGCGGCGGAGAGCGGCGCAAACCGCGTTCTGCTCTTTGAGCGGCAGGCGCGCGCCGGGCGGAAGCTGCTGAGCACCGGCAACGGGCGCTGCAATCTGACCAACGAGGGCGCCGCACCGGAGCACTATCACAGCGAGACGCCGGACTTTGTACGCCCGGCACTCGCGGCGTTCCCGGCGGCGGAGACACTCGACTGGTTTCACGCGCTGGGGCTGCTCACCGTGACGGAGCCGTCCGGGCGGGTCTACCCCCTCTCAGACAGCGCGAACAGCGTGCTGGACGTGCTGCGCTTTGCGATCGAGGGAAAAGAGAATATCACGCTGCTCACGGGCCGGCCGGTGCTCGGCGTCACGCGCGCAGTGACCGGCTTTCGCGTGGAGACAGAGGAAAAAACATACGACTGCGACAACGTCATCGTCGCCTGCGGCGGGATGGCGGGCGCGAAGGTCGGCGGCGTGAAGGACGGCTATGCCCTGCTGCAGAGCCTCGGCCACAGCCGGACGGCGCTGCACCCCGCGCTCGTGCAGCTGACGACGGAGACGGACTATCCCAAGGCGCTCAAGGGGGTGCGCGCGGACGCGCATCTGACGCTGACGCAAAAGCGCACCGTGCTCGCGCGGACCGAGGGCGAGGTGCAGTTTACGGAAAAGGGCGTTTCGGGCCCTGCCGTGTTCGATCTCTCGCGCACGGCCTCGACCGGCGGCGAGGGTCTGACGCTGACGCTGGACTTCCTGCGCGATTACCCGATCCGGGACGTGTATGACCGGCTGTGCGCGCGGCGGGAGGCCGCGCCGCAGCTCACGGCGGCGGACCTGCTGACCGGCATGCTGCACAACCGGCTGGGACGGACGATTATTCGTTATGTAAACCAAAAAGCGGACACGCCGCTCTCTGATCTATCGGACGCGGCGCTCAAGGAGATCGCCCGCGCGTGCAAGGGCTTCTCTCTCCCGGTGCGCGGGACGGAGGGCTTTGACAGCGCGCAGGTGACGGCGGGCGGCATTCGCTGCGCGGAGTTTGACGCGCGGACGATGGAAAGCCGCATCGCGCCGGGGCTCTTTGCCTGCGGCGAGGTGCTGGACGTGGACGGCGACTGCGGCGGCTTCAACCTCCAGTGGGCCTGGAGCAGCGGACATCTCGCGGGGAGGCTCGGCAAATGATCGCAATTACGAATCTGAAGCTGCAGCCCGGTGAGGACGAGGCGAAGCTCCGCGCGCTCGCGGCCAGGGCGCTGCGCATTCCGGCAGAACGCATCCAATCGCTCACAATCCGGAAAAAGTCGCTCGACGCGCGGAAAAAGGACGATTTGAAGTGGATTTACACCGTCGGCGTGACGGTGGACGGGGACGAGACGAAGCTCCTCGGAAAGTGCAGACAGGCGTCGATCGTAAAGCCCTATCACTATGAGATTCCGAGCGTCTCATCGAAAACGCGGCCCGTGGTGGTGGGCTTTGGCCCGGCGGGCATGTTCGCGGCGCTCGTGCTCGCCTGCGCAGGCGCGCGGCCGATCGTACTCGAGCGCGGGCAGGACGTGGACAGACGCACGGCGCAGGTGGAGGCCTTCCGCGCGGGCGGCGCCTTTGACCCTGAAAACAACGTGCAGTTCGGCGAGGGCGGAGCCGGAACCTTCTCGGACGGGAAGCTCAACACCGGCACACACGACAGCCGCATCCGCTGGGTGCTCGAGCAGTTCGCCGCGCACGGCGCGCCGGAGCACATCTGCTCCGACGCCAAGCCGCACATCGGCACGGACGTGCTTGTGCGCGTGGTGAAGGCGATCCGTGAGGACGTGATCGCGCACGGCGGCGAGGTGCGCTTCGGCCACCGGCTGACGGGGCTGGAGGCACAGAACGGCGCGCTCACGGCGCTGACCGTGGCGGGGCCGGAGGGAGTCTATTCCCTGCCGGCAAAGCAGGTAATTCTCGCCGTGGGGCACAGCGCAAGGGACACCTTCGGGATGCTGCGGGACGCGGGGCTTCCGATGACCAGAAAGCCCTTTTCGATGGGCGTGCGCATTGAGCACAGGCAGAGCATGATCGATCTTGCGCAGTACGGCCGCGCGCGGGGCGATACGCTGCCGCCGGCGGACTACGGCCTGCACGTGAAGCTTCCCGACGGCGCGAGCGCCTACACCTTCTGCATGTGCCCGGGCGGCGAGGTCTTCGCCGCGGCGTCGGAGGAAGGCGGCGTGGTCACGAACGGCATGAGCCGCTCCGACCGGGGCGGCGAGAACGCGAACAGCGCCCTGCTCGTGACGCTGCAGCCGGAGGACTTTCCCGGCGAGGGCGTGCTCGCAGGCATGGAGTGGCAGCGCGAGATCGAACGCAGGGCATTCCGGTACGCCGGCGGCGACTATAAGGCGCCGGCGCAGACGGTCGGGGATTTTCTGGCCGATCAGCCGAGCGCGGGTCCGGACGGCGTGCAGCCGACGTATCGCCCCGGGGTGTTCTGGGGTGATCTGCGGCAGGTGCTGCCCGAGCAGATCACGGACGTGCTCGCGCGGGCGATTCCGGCGCTGGGACAGAAGCTGCGGGGCTTTGATGCTCCGGACGCGGTATTGACCGGGCCGGAGACGCGCTCCTCCTCCCCCGTGCGCGTGGTGCGCGGAGAGGATCTCTGCTCGGAGGGGCTCGCGGGGCTCTATCCCTGCGGCGAGGGCGCGGGATATGCCGGCGGCATCACAAGCGCGGCAGTCGACGGCATGCGCTGTGCCGAGATGGTGTTGAAAACATTAGAATGAGAATGAGGCGAATTCGCACAAGCAGCGAATTCGCCTCAAATTGATTTCATTTAGAGCCTGTGCCGCACGGGAGGGGCAAGCCCCTCCCCTACGGCGTATGTTTCAGTGCGGATTAACCTCCGCATCTTACGATGTTTTCGATGACTCCAACATAGAAGCTTCTCACGGTCTGCTGGCTCTCGGTGAGGATGCCGCCCATGAAGGAGAAGTGGTCCATGAACTGCTCGGGCATAACGTACCAGATGCCGGGACGGACCGTGCGGACGGTCTGCGTGCTGACGAACTGATGCGGGTCATCGACGAGGACGCCGTGTTCATAGTGCGAGGGATACATGCAGGCGCAGGAGTTGACGATGCCGTCGTTCTTATGCCAGACCGCGCCGACCTTCGTCTGCGGGACGGTCACGGTGGAGAGCGTCGGGCCGTAGCCGGTCTTAAACTCGCCGGAAGTGACGCCGTCATAGGAGCCCATGAACGCGCCGAGCGGCCACGCCACGGGGAACATGCGGGTGTTCGGCGTGTAGGAATCCGTAGCAGCGTCGTAGGCCATGCGGTTGCCGTAGTAAGAGAAGTAATAGATATCGCTGTCCATGGTGATGCTCTGGTTCAGATACAGCGACTTGTCGATCGTGAGGTCCTGGAAGGTGCTGTCGTTATGGGCGAGGAATTCCTCAGTGAGCGCGCCGCGGATGGCCTCGATGATCGTATCGGTGGACTTCGGCATGATGCCGAACTGCTCGAGCTGGGGATCGTAGATACCCGTGAGCGGCGTGAGGCCGGCGAGCTTGCAGACCTCCTCGACAAGCTGGGCGCCGACGGTCGTGAAGAGCGGCATGGATTCAAACAGATTCATGCCGTTGGCCGGAGCGGCGAGCGTGGTGATCGAATAGACCCAGCCGTCCTTGCCGCCGGTGAAGAGCGGAGAGATCGATCTCTCGCCGGGGTGGGACTTCATATAGGCCTGCTCCTCGGCGCTGCCGTTGCGCAGGAGCTCCTCGAGCAGACGCACCGTGACGCCGCCGAAGCTGTGGCCGACGAGGTTGATCGGGTGGGCGGCGTTCCACTGGCCCTTGAGCAGACGGGAATATCTGCCGCCGGAATAGTCGCGGCCAAAGCGGTCATGGCCGTACTTGGCGGCATGGGCCGCGCCGTAATCCGTGACGGTGCCGGTGAGCTGGGCATAGAGCTCGCAGACGCGGTCCCACGCGCTGGAGAACGGGCCGACGGAGGCGCTATAGACCTCGGCGCCCTTGCTCTCGAGATAGCTCTCAACGCTGCCGTTGAACATGCCGTAATACGGCAGAAGGTTGTTCAGCTGATCATAGCTGCCCCAGCCGAAGGCGCCGTGCACCAGAACGACGGGGTACTTCGGCGCGCCGAGAGACTCCACCTCGGCGGCGCGGGCGGCGCAGCGATAGAGCATGGTGACAATCTGCGCGCGGGTGCAGGGCGCATCGGGAGAGAACACGCCCTCGGCGGTGCCGTTCGTGATGCCCTCGCCCGCCGCCCAGATGACGGCCTCGTAATAATAGGCGTCACCGGCCACATCGGAGAAGGGGTTGGCCATGAACGTGCCGGGAGAGCCCGCGGCGCGCCACAGGAACGTGACGGCCTCGGCGCGGGTGCAGGTCTTGTCCGGACTGAA